>CAYNCY010000041.1:0-14381 GCA_964395195.1 uncultured Steroidobacteraceae bacterium | reverse complement strand
GGAGCGTCAACATGCCGTCGATCTCCGTCGGCGCACCCGCCTTGAATTTCCCGAGCTTGCCCTCGTAGGTTGCCGTCGGGAACTTCGCGACGTCGAACATATCCGGTGACTTCGTGTGCTCGTTGAGCTTCTCGTGACCGAAGTTGATCGACGCCGTATTCACGGTGATCTTCACGCTTCCCGCGCCCGCCTCCTTATCGAGCACGACGGTGCCGCTCGATGAGTCGAACTTGCCGCGCCACACGGACAGTCCACCGAAGTGGTCGGCCGCGAAGCTCGGATAGGTGTGATTCGGATCGATCGTGTAGTTCACCGGTGCGGCCAGCGCCGGCAGGGCCGCGAGCGAGGCCACGCACGCCGCGACAATACGCATTTTCATCTTGCACTCCTTGGGGTTATCACCGTTCGACTCCTCCGGCCATCGCGGCAACGTCACGGAGGGGTCGCGTGGCGTACCGGATCGGTGGGCGGGAGCATCGCGCGAGGCGAGGATCAACGCCCGGGAGGGGTCCTCACACTATACAGGGAGCGAGCTGCCGGCGGCGATGGCGGTCGCTGATCGGGTCAGCATCGCGTCGCACCGCCGTCAATGCAGAAGTCCGCCGCCGTCACCCAGGTCGACTCATCCGAGGCGAGGTAGGTCGCGCACCAGGCGATGTCCTCGGGCTGGCCGAGCCGCTTGATCATGCTTTTGGCGAGTACGTTGTCGCGGAAGCCGGGCTTGTCGAGTACCGGGCGGGTTGCCCCGGTCACGACGAGCGCCGGCGAGATCGTGTTCGCGCGGATCCCGTGCGGGCCCCCTTCCGCGGCCAGCTGGCGCGTCATCGCGAGCACACCGCCTTTGCCCGCGCAGTGTGCGAGCGCCGGCGAGCCGTTGAGCGTGACGTGCGCGTTCGCCGACGCGAAATTGATGATCGAGCCGCCCCCGCGCCGGACCAGGTGCGGCCAGACGGCTTTGCAGGCGAGGAACACGACATCGAGCTCGCCGCTCAGCGTGCGGCGCCACTCGGTCTCGAAATCCATCGATTCGATCGGCGCGAATGCGCCCCAGGCCGCGGCGTTCACGAGGACGTCGATTCCCCCGAATCGCTCGAGCGTGCGCGCGACCAGGCGATCGACATCCGCGGGTCGGGTCAGGTCGCAGGGGTGGACACTTTCAACGCTGAGCCCTTCGGAGCGCGCGATCTCGAGCCCTTCGGCGGCGGAGGTCGGGTCGATGTCGCAGCTCATGACCTGCGCACCGTGGCGCGCAAACATCAGCGCACAGCCGCGACCGATGCCGCTTCCAATACCGGTGACGATCGCGACCTTGCCCGCGAGGCGATCGGATCTTCGAGACTGCGCGTTCATGTCGCTCCTTCGCCGCGCCACGGAACGGCGTGGTGCGCTTTCGAGGAGCATACAGAGGCGGCACGCCGGGCGTCCGGTCGTCGAGGCAGCGACCCGCATCGCGGTACACGCCCTGCCGCGCGAAGGTCGGATCGAGGGGATCACGACGGAACGTTTCGTCAGGCGACGGCTGCGTGCTGCTCGCCACTCTGCCGACCGCCGGTCGCGCCCGGAGATCGCATAATAAAACTGAGGAGTTCGTCCCGCCTGGCGAGTGCATCGGCGGCGCCAAGCGCGATGAGCTCACGTGTGTAGCTCGATTCAAAGAGCAGATAGCTCAGGAGTTCGGACCCGCCGACGCTGGCAATGCCAAAGGTCCTCAGCATCGCCCGGACACTGCGCGGCATCGTGCGGGCGTGGCGGGCCGCAATCTCGCTCAGGCTCACCCGCGGCGAAATCACCATTGGCTCGATCCGACGCAGCCCTTCCGGCACCGGCACGGCCGATTGTTCGATCAGCCGGTTCAGACGCTCGAGCTGTGCGAGGGCGGGCGGAAGTGCGTCGATGAAAAGCGTATCGAGCATGAACCCGACTACCTGGCCGATGCCGGGCGACGGGACGCGATCGACCGCGACCATCGCAGCGGGCGAGGGAGCGTCGCGCACGCCGATGATGAAAAGCCGGTCGGCGCCGAGGCGGATCGCCGGGCTGAGCGGCGCGATCTGGCGCATGGCGCCATCACCGAAGTACTCCCCGTCGAGACGCGTTGCGGGGAACAGGAACGGCACGGCGCTGCTCGCAAGCAGGTGGTTGACGCCGAGTTTCGTCGGAACGCCACGCTGCCAGTAGTCGGCGCGGTCGGGCGCACCGACGCGGCTTTCGAAAAACGCGACAGCGCGGGCGGTGCGGTAGTTCGACGCGGTGATTGCGAGGGCGTCGAGATGCCCCGCATCCATCGCCGCGCGCATCTGGGCGAAGTCGTAGCGCCGTTCGAGCAAATCGCGGAGCGGCGAATTGTCGAAGACGGAGTGGGGTGCGGCGACGAGCCGGCCTGCGGATGCGAGCGCCAGCGCCCACCGGAGTCCGACGCGGGCGAGGCTGAAGGCGTCGGCGCGAAAGACCTGGTCGCAATGGAAATTTCGCCAAACCCGCTCGAGCGCGACCGCGCCGACGCGGAACCGTGTCGCATGGCATGCGATTGCGGCGGCAACGATGGCGCCGGCCGACATGCCGGTGATGATGCGAAAGGGGCTGGGAGCGTCGCGGGGCAGCAGGCGCGCCAGCGCTCCGATGACCCCGACCTGGTAGGCAGAGCGGGCGCCGCCCCCCGTGAGCACGAGCCCGGTCCGGGCTGCAGGGTCAACGGCCGAATAAATGAGGGGTCCGCTCACGCCTTATGGTCGTCGAGCGTCCGGGGAGTGGACTGCCGACTGATCCGCAATCCTGCGAGCGAAGGCCACGCCGCAGCGCATCATCCCGGCGCTTTCCCGGGCCCGGGGGCCCGCCCGGGCCAGGAAATGGCGGCCCCTCGGCCCGCGGGAGTCCGGTATCGTCACGCCGCGAAGTGACCGGGAGGGTCCGCGAATGGCGTTGGGAGCGACGATCTACACGTTCGATATCACTCTCAATGATGCGGATCGGGGCGTCTACGAGACCCTGTCATTTCGCGCCGCTCGCCACCCGTCCGAGACGGCCGAGTACCTGTTGACGCGTGTACTCGCGTATTGCCTCGAGTACGCCGACGGGATCCAGTTTTCCAAGGGCTTGTCGGAACCGGACGTTCCGGCGCTCTCGATCCGGGACCTCACGGGCGTCCTCTTGACCTGGATTGATATCGGCGCTCCGGATGCCGATCGCCTGCACAAGGCGACCAAGAGCGCGCGGCGGGTCGCCGTCTACACCCATCGCGACGTCGAGGCGCTGCTCGAGCGCCTGGGGGCAGCGGAGCTGAGACGCGCCGAGGAGATCGAGATCTACGCGCTCGATCGCGAACTGATCGCCGCGCTGACCGCGCGCCTCGAGCGGCGCATGAGTTTCGATCTCTCGGTCAGCGAACGCCAGCTCTACCTGACGCTCGCCAATGAGACGCTGACCGGAACCGTTGACTCGCGCCGGCTCGCGCCGACCCGGTAGCGGGACCAGTGCCGGTCCGCCCTACGGGGCGCCGGCTCCGTAAACCTGCACGCCGCCGACCCAGGTTCGCAGCGCCCGGACGTTCCTGAGCTCGGCCGAGGGAATCGACAGGACATCCTCGCTCAAGAGGACAAAGTCCGCGAGCTTGCCCGGTGCGATGGACCCTTTGACTGCTTCCTGGAATTCCGCGTACGCGGATCCGATCGTGTGCGCCTCGATCGCCTGCTGGACGGTGATCTTCTGTTCAGGAAACCAGCCCCCCGGATGCTTGTCATCGAGTGTCGCACGCGTCGTTGCGGCATAGAGCGTGAGGAAGGGATTGAGCGGCGCCACGGGCCAGTCAGTCCCGAATGCGAGCCGGACCCCGTGATCCATGAAGGTCTTGAACGCGTACGTCCGGCTGGAACGGTCATGCCCGATCCGCGCCTCGGCCCAGCGACCGTCATCGATTGCGTGGTACGGCTGCACCGATGCGATGACACCGAGAGTGCGGAATCGATCGAAGTCGGATGCCGCCATGTGCTGGGCATGCTCGATGCGCCAGCGCCGGTCGCGATGCCCGTGCGCCGCGTCGATGTCGCGGTAGAGATCGAGGATCGCTGAAATCCCCGCATCACCGATCGCATGAGTGCACAGCTGCAGGCCGGTCTCGTCGGCCCGCATCATCCAGCCGCGAATCTTCGAGAGCGGCTGCATGTCCGCCGAGAGAATTCCGCGGTTGTTCGGCTGGTCGTCGAATGGCTCGAAGAAATAGGCAGTGCGCGATCCGAGCGATCCGTCCGCGAATGTCTTGAGCGCGCCGAGTCGCAGTGACGGGCTGCCGAACGCGGGCCCAATCCCGATCCGGGCCAGGTCCTCGACCGCGGCCACCGGGGGTACGGCGTAGACGCGCACCGTGAGCTTGCCCTCGCGTAGCAGCTCCGCATACACCGCGACGGTGGCGTAGTCGACCACCATGTCCTGCACACTCGTCACGCCGTGCGAGGCGGCTTCCTGAAGTGCACGCTCGATCGCGCGACGCCGTTGCGCGTGGTTGGGCTCGGGAACCACCGGGGACATCAGGTCGACGGCCGCATCCTTGAGCGCCCCGGTCGGCTCACCGGCGGCGTCCCGCACGATCACGCCGCCAGCGGGATCGCGCGTTGCCGCGGTGATGCCGGCAAGCGCCATGGCGCGGGTATTCACCACCACCATGTGGCCGTCGTATCGCCACACCATCACCGGGTTGTTCGGCGTGACGGCATCCAGTTGCTGCCGGGTCGGGAGCGCCGCCGGTGTCCACTTGGTCTCATCCCAGTTGCCCTGCAGGATCCAGTCGCCCGCCGGGCTCGATTTCGCAAACGCGCCGATCCGGCGGATGAACTCTCCGACACTCGTCGCGTCGTTCAGCTGCACCGACGCGAGCGCGACCCCGCCGTCGAGGAAATGCACGTGTGAATCGTTGAAGCCCGGCACCAGGCGCTTGCCCTTCGCGTCGACTACCTGCGTTCGTGGACCGCGCCACGCCGCGATGGCGGCATCGGTGCCGACCGCAGTGATCGTTCCGTTCAGCACGGCTACCGCCTGTGCCTCGGGCTGGTCGGGATTGACCGTCCAGACTCGCGCGTGCTCGATGATGAGATCGGCCGCGGGTCGAGGATCGGCTGCCGCGGCGGCGAGGGCTGGGCCGAGCAGAACGAGTGGCCAGATTCGCCGATGGACGCGCATGTTCGGTCTCCCCCGTGGACGATCGGGAGAGATGATACGCGACGAGTTCAGGGATGGAACGCGACGGTCGAACGGAGAAAGTGCCCGGTGTGCGGGCAGGGCGTCCGCCTTGTCGCGTCAGAGCGGGCTCATCGTCCGCCCTGACGCCGGGCGTACTGTCAGCGCAGCGTGTAGCCCCGGCCCTGCAGGCACGCGCTTTCCGCGCGGCGGTAGGCATCCGCCGCCTCGTTCGCCGCACTAGTCGCGACTCCGCCGTCGGCGCGCGTCGGATCGAAGCCGGTCTGGTCGACGGCCCACCGATGGCACTCGTAGCGATCCGTCGCTTGCTGCTCTTCGCTCTGCCCCGTGTTCGGGTAGACGTAGGGATCGGGCGCCGGCCCCGCAGCCGCTACACCCTGGTCAGCGTTTCCGGGAGGCGGAACGACCTCGTACTGCCCCACCGAGTCGTTGTAGGTGTAGTAGGTGTTATCGGCGTAGTAGTACGGAATGCCGCCCCACCACGTCGTACCGACGTACCACGGCAGCACGCTCACGTAGGAGTAATAAGGAGCGTGGTATCCGTTCCAGCCGCCCGGCCGGCCCCAGGCGCCGCGACCGTACACGGGCGCGTACACGCGGTGATCGACACCGGCGTGGCTCGGATAGCTTCCGTTCCAGCCGCGCACCGGCGGCGCTCCGCCGGCTCCGCGCTGGACCGTCGGCGAGTTGTGGTAGTAACCGGCGGGGCTACGGTAGACCGGCGCGACACTACCCCTGCCGGCGTGCCCACCCGGCGAACCACCGCCATGGGAGGGCGCGCGGGCCGCACCGCCGCCGCCACTGTGACCACCGCCACCACCACCCGTGTGACCGGAGTCGTGATTTTCCGCGTATGCGGGGCTGGCAACGCCGACCGTCGCCACTGCGAGGGCCGAGATCGTGATGAACTGCGCCACCAATGATCGAGTCTTCATATGACCGCCTTCTTGATCGCCGCGCGGGTGAAGCCCGTTTGCGTTGACCGTACCCCCGATTGGACACCTGGACAACGCTGCCGTTCACGGCCTCCGCGCCACCGTCCGTCGAACGTCCAGCTTCCGGGGCTCTTGGCCGGCTCTTGCGCCGGCGATGACTAAATCCGGTCGCCGTGAGTAACTTAACGCCGCGACGGGAGGGTCGTTGACGGCATGACGGCCACTCGAATGCACCCATTAAGTTCGGGTTAACTCGGGGCGCGCGCACGAAATCCGGAGCTGGCCGGAGCCTGCTTTGCGCTCGACCGGGGCGCCCGGCACGCCCTCGACGGGCTACCTCGACGGCAGCATTCCGACGGCGGCGTAGACCTTGGCCGGATCAAACACCGTCCCGTCCTTGACCACCATTCGACCTCGTCGAATGTCGCTGATCGAAACGAGCGGATTGCCTTCGACCAGCAGCAGATCGGCACGACTGCCCGGGCGAATCGCGCCCATCGTGGCCTGCTGCTTGAGGACCGTAGCCGCCAGCCACGTCGCGTTCTGCAGAGCCTTCGCTGGACTGATGCCCGCCTTCACTTCGAGCTCGAGCTCCCTGTGCAGCATCACGCCTGCCATCGCATCCGTTCCGACCAGGATCGGCACGCCGGCATCGGAGAGCTTCTTCGTCATCCGCAGCATCGCGGCGTACGAGTCCCGATTGCGCTGGTCCGTCGCGGCGGTGACCGCGAGGCCGCCTGCGTAGCACTGACGTTGGACCTGCGCGGGGAGGCGCTCCACGACAGGTGCGCAGTCGCTCGAGACGCGGCCCGGCCGCCCGGTGAACATGCTTTCAAACGTCGCAAGCGTCACGTCGAGTGTCGTGTGGTGCGCGAGCAGCAACTGGATAAAGTCGTGCACGGCGGCGGATTCGAGATCCAGGCTTCCGCCGTACTCCGCGACCGCGGTGAAGCGCTCGGGCGTACGCGTATCCTTGACCTTGTCGGCCAGGAAGTTCAGAAAAATAAAATTGATGTGCTGCAACTCGTCCGCGCCTTCGCGGACGAAATCGGCAGGCAGCATGCCATTGGGTGTATGCCCGCTCAGCCGCAAGCCACGCCGATGCGCGACCGCCGCGATACCGGGAACGAGCTCGGGCTTGAGTGAACTGTAGAGCTTGATCTGGACGTAGCCGAGGTCGGCGTACTTGTTCACCGCCGCCTCGGCCTCGGCCGGCGTCGAGACGAAGATTCCGGTGGGCGCCTGGAAGGGCCCGGGGCCATCAATCAGACCGGCTTTCCAGAATTTTGGGCCGATCGAGTCGCCGGAGTCCCACTGTTGCTGGATCCGCCCGAGTCGCTCGATGTCATTGCCGACGTCGCGCCCCGCCGTGACGCCGCTCGCGATATTGAGAAGGCCATCCGATCCCTGCACGTGCATGTGCATATCGAACAGACCCGGGAGCAAGGTCCTGCCGCGGCCATCGACGCGCTCCGCCTCCGCGGGCACCTGAACGCTGCCGGCCGGACCGATCGCCGCGATCTGGTGGCCGTCGACAATCACCGTCTGGTCGACGAGTTCACGAGCATTTTCCGAGTCGAAGACACGGACGTGCTCGAATGCGAGCGGATGTGACGGGTGCCGCGAGAGCTCGTGCGCCAGCCTGTGGAATCGGGCGTCGTCGGCATCGGACTGGAGCTTGAAGAGCGTCTCGTTTGTCGACTCCCACCCGCTGCGCAGAATGGCGAACCACGAGCCGGGTACGGCGAAGAGATCGCCGCTGTCGTCGATCCATACCGACGAGGGAACAAAATCAAGGCCGGAAATCGCGGCTTCACGAACATGCATTTTGCTGCCGTGACTCTCGACGGTAGCTTCCGCGATGAATTCGACTCGCGCCTCGCCACCGGGGAAGAGTCCGACCTTGCCGCCGGGGGCATGCGACAACGCGCGCACGAGCGCCGCGAGTTCCGTCGCACCGACGCCGTCGTTTGAAATGTAGAAGGCGCGGCCGGGCAACTGCCCCTGCTCGGATTCGCTGTGCCAGCTTCCGCCCGCATCGGTCAGCGTGAAGTGCTCGTCCACGTTCGCTTTGAGGTAGTTGACGCCGGTGACGTCCACGCGCGTCGGCAAACCGTCGGCACCGAAGACGTAGGACGCCTTGACCTTGGGACCGCGACCGCGGTCGTTGTACTCGAAGGTCGCCTCGAGTGTCCCGCCGGGGCCAAACTTGTCCGTCTCGGCTCCCGCAGGGTGGCCCGCGCTCAGGACCGAGTATTCGAGCGAGCGGGTCTCGTCGGCGCGTGCGGCGAACGGCACTGCAGTTAGCAGAACCACGGCGGCAACGCCTCGGACGACCAGAGTAGAGATTGCCATGCGAGTCCCCCCTCGAAGATTCAGATTCAGGAACCGACCGATTCTAGCTCCAATACCCCGTTGTCCGGCCGATCGAGCACGAGGGCGACATAGGCGCCGGAGAACCGGGCGGCAAGCACCTCGCCACACGTTACGGTTACCGCAAGTTCGATTCGGGCTCGACCGCGGGTATCGAGCGCGCGGGCGAACCGATTCCACGCGGCGTCCTCGGGAGCCGCACAGGTCGCGATGAAATCCGATGCAATCGGCGCCAGGTAGTCGAGCTCCTGCCGCTGGATCACCAGTCGCACGGGTACGGCGCGTGCAACGAGCCTTGCGTGCAGCCAGCCCCAGCCTGCGAGCACCGCGAGCGCGGCAACGGAACCTCCGAACGCTGTCTGCCGGTGGTTCCGGTTGGGAGCGAGTGGCGCCCGAAGGCGAACGGCGGAGTCGCTGACATCGATAACTTCGACCGCAAGTGCCGTCGTCAACGGGATATTGTCCCGCAGATACGCTGCCAACTCGCCCGGCGTCATCGCGGTCCCGCGGCCGCGCGCAATTCCGGCGCCGACATCCGCGTGAAGTCGCCGATCGCCTCAATTGTCAGGTCTGCCGGACGGTAGCTCTCGACATCCGCGGCCGTGGCGTAGTGACCCTGTCGGACCCAGACAGTCGTCACGCGTTCCTGCCAATGCGACTTGATCGCCGCCAGAAGTCGACGCTTGTCATCGACCATCACATAGTGGTCCGCCGGTACTCGCCGTTCAAAATCATCGAGCTCCTGCTCTTTATGCACATAGATGTGCACGCGACCCCGAACTTCGACGCCAAGTCCTGAACGCGCGATCTTGATCGGCTGAAAAACCGCATCACCATCGGACAAGATGGCCGCGTCACCGAGGCTGCACGCATGTCGCACGGCTGCGATTGCACCGGAATAGAGTCTCGATGCGAACGGATAGTCGACCAGAAACGCGGACGCACCGAAGAATGGAAAGTCCCGCGGGTGGAGCGACCGATAGCGCTGCAGGGACCCGAGGTAGTCCGCGTACCCGAGCTCGCTGCGCAGCGTCTCGAGCACTTTGAAATACTCGCTCGCCGCGGCGGGACCTCCCGCCCCGGTGAGGAACGCGCCAAGATCGGCTGTGACGCGGTCATTGTCGAGAAGTGTGTTGTCGACGTCGAACAAAATCACCATCGGCGCATTTTAGCTCGCTAGAATGTTGATCACCCGTCGATCGCAGGCCCTCCCGGAAATGACCGACTTCCGACAACGCACGGCCGGTGCGATGCCGTGCCCCTCCCTGGCATCCACCCAACCGCGCACGCAGCCGCTGCCCGAGTGCTCGCCGAAGCCGCCCACGGAGGATCCCTCGGCCCCCGAAAAGACTGCCGCAATCCTCGCGAGCGCGAGCTACGCGACGGCAGATCGGGACCTCGATTTCCTCTCGTGGGACTCCGTGCGCGGAGTGAGGCTGCAGATCGACTACGAGAAGGCGGAGTTGCTTCTCGACCAGCACCGCGTCGAGCACACCGTCGTCGTGTTCGGTGGCACTCGCGTCACGGAGCCCGCGTCCGCTGCAGCCCGTCTGGCAGCGCTCGAGGCGACAGCAGCGCAGACCCGCGATTCACCTGAACTGACGCGGCAGGTTGCCGTTGCGCGGCGACGGCTTGCAAACAGCCGGTTCTACGTCGAGGCGCGGGAGCTCGGGCGTCTCGTCGGCGCCGCATCGCAGCAGCCGGGCGGGGGCCGACTCGTCGTAGTTACCGGCGGCGGGCCGGGCATCATGGAAGCGGCGAACCGGGGTTCCGCGGAAGCCGGGGCCAAAACGGTCGGCCTCAACATCACGCTGCCGCACGAGCAGTACCCTAATCCGTACGTTACACCGGGGCTCTGTTTCTCATTCCACTACTTCGCGATCAGGAAGCTCCATTTCCTGAAGCGCGCGCGTGCCCTGATCGCCTTTCCCGGCGGTTACGGAACGCTGGACGAGATTTTCGACGCGCTCACGCTCATACAGACGCGGAAGATGCCGGCGGTGCCGGTCATTCTGGTGGGCCGCGAGTTCTGGCAGCGCACGTTCAACGCCGAGTTTCTGGCCGCCGAGGGCACGATCGACCCGGAGGACTTGGAGCTCTTCGGATTCGCCGAAACCGGGGCCGAGGCGTGGCAAATGGTTTGTGACTGGCATGCGGCGGCCGGAACGCCCGACCTCTCGCTAAAAGGATCGAAGGAATGAAATTGTCGTTTCACGGCGCCGACCAGGACGTCACCGGATCTTGCCACCTGCTCGACGCCGGCGGCATGCGCATCCTCATCGACTGCGGGCTGTTCCAGGGCAGTCGAACGCTCGCCGCGGAGAACAGTGCCGACTTTGGCTTCGATCCCGCCTCGATCAGTCTTGTCGTACTCACGCATGCCCACCTCGATCACTGCGGACGCCTGCCGCTGCTCGTCAAGCGGGGCTTCAAGGGCGAAATCGTAACGACCGCCGCGACTCGCGACCTGGTCTCGCTCGTACTCCTCGACTCAGCCCACCTGCAGGTGGAGGAATCGGAGCGGAACGGCGAACCGCCGCTCTACACGCCCGACGACGTCCAGACGACGCTCGGCCGCTTCAAGCGCAGCGTCGAGTACGGCGCGTCGCTGCAGCTCGCTGACGCGGTCAAGGTGACCTTTTTCGACGCCGGACACATCCTGGGTTCGGCCAGCCCGCGCTTCGACGTGACCGAGAACGGCGCGGCCCGGAGCATCGCATTCTCCGGTGATCTCGGTAACGCCGGCCGCCCGCTGCTGCGCAATCCCTCGCCGCCCGTCGGCGCGGAAATCGTAGTGATGGAAACGACCTATGGCGACAAGTTGCATCGCCCGATCGGGGAGTCGGTTGCCGAACTAATCACCGCCGTCAGCGAGACCGTTGCGCACGGCGGTAACGTCGTCATCCCGACGTTTGCGCTCGAACGTGCCCAGGAGATCCTCTACTTCCTGAAGGCCGCAGCCGACCAGGGCCAGCTACCGACAAGCGCGCACGTATTTCTCGATTCCCCGCAGGCGATCGCGGCCACGGAGCTTTTTCGCAAGCACCCGGAGGCACTGTCGGCGGATGCAACCGCACAGTTCTCCGCCGGCAAGGACCCGCTCACGCCGCCCGGCCTCGTCTGCACGCGCGATCGGGATGCGTCGCGAACGATCAATGATGTGCGCGCCGGCGCGGTCATTCTTGCCGGCTCCGGTATGGCGACGGGCGGGCGGGTGCTCTTTCACCTGCGTCGCGAGTTGCCGCGCGCCGACTCGGCCGTCGTGTTCGTTGGCTACGCGGCCAACGGCACGCCGGCGCGACAGATCATCGATGGCGCTCCCAACGTGCGGCTTCTCGGCGAGAACGTGCACGTCCGCGCGAAGATCCACATGATCGGCGGTTTCTCGGCACACGCCGATCGCGATGAACTGCTCGCGTGGCACGCGGCGATCAAGCCCAAGCGCACATTCCTCGTCCACGGCGAGATGGCGACGATGCAGAGCTTTGCGGCGCGCCTGCCCAAGGGACCGATCGACCTGCCGGCGAGCGGGCAGAGCTTCGATCTCTAGCGACGGCGGCAGCGCGGATCTGCTCAGGCCTCGCGCAGCATGAACTCGATGCCGTGCGACTCGAGGTAGGCTGACAACTCGCCCGCCGTCGCGACTCGTTCCGCCAGCAGCCGCAGCAGCAATTCGTCCTTCCACGCCGCAGGCACCGCGAGCCAGCTCTCGGCGCTGACTTCATCGCTCATCGCTTCGCAGAGCGGCGCCGTGTCCTCGCCGTAAACCACCAGCGCGCCCTGCGCGTCGACCTCCGCGCGCAGCGAGCAGGTGCCGCGCTCGCCAAAGCCTTCTCGAAGGACGAGCGAGCGCAGCGGATCGCGCCCGCCTCGAGACACGTTTCGGTGGTCGTACATGGCCGGAGAGTCCTGCTACGTGGGTCGTGCGCCGACGATCGCATGTTACGCTCCCCCAACCCTCGTACGGACCCACCGGTTGCCCGTGATCACGATCCGCCGTCCTCTGCCGACTGCGCATTCGCCGTGGCGTCGTCGCGCGGTCCTCCTCGGCGCCGCGCTCGCGCTCGCCGCGTGCAGCGGCGCACGAATGAAGGCGCCGCTGGCCCACACGGCCGACGAGCAGGCGATCCGGGCCGCACGCATGGCGCAGAACGATGCCATTGCGGCGAAGGATCCCGATGCGATCGCGTATTTCTGGACCGACGATGTCGTGATCCGCCGGGGACTCGGGCCGCTCGTTGTCGGCCGCGAGGGCTACCGAGCGCTTTTTTCGGACGACTCCGACGTGATCTACGTCCGCCTGCCCTCGTCGATCGAGGTCAGTGAGCAATGGCCACTCGCGTTCGAAACGGGTGACTGGACCGGCCGTCCCGGTGGCGCGACGGCGCCGGCCGTGATCCGCGGGCGCTATTCCGCCCAATGGGTCAAGCGCAGCGGCCGCTGGTTGATCCGGGCAGAAGTATTCGTTGCGCTCGCCTGTGAAGGCGTCGGTTGCGGGTGGCCCGCCGCTCCCTAGCCCCGGAGAGATGCGGTATTCCTGTGTTTGCCGCTTCGCAGCAAACATGGGTCAGTCGTCCGCGGGACGCGAGACTAGACTGAACGGGCCCGCGGCGCAGTCGCCAGGGTACATCGCATGCAGCGGCACGAATAACAACGCCGGGCGATCGAGGGGCTATGTACCAGCAAACGTACGATCCGCTCGGCAACGTGTTCGCATCGACCGCCTTTGCGGCGGTGCCAATCGTCGTGCTTCTCTATTTCATCGCCCTGCATCCGCACCGCGATAAGCACGGCATCGTCCGCCGCGGAGTCGCGGCACCCTTTGCGGCTTTCTACGCGGTTCTCGCGGCGTTCCTCGTGTCGTGCCTCGTGTTCCGGATGCCCTTCGCTGTCGCGACCTCGGCCTTTGCGCTCGGGACACTGTCGGGATTTCTCGGGATCATCTGGATCGTCGTCGCGGCGATGTTTCTCTACACGATGACGGTGCTCACGGGCCGCTTCGAGATCGTCAAGGAATCGATCGTCCATATCTCGTTCGACCGGCGCTTGCAGTGCGTGCTCATTGCGTTCTCGTTCGGAGCGATCATCGAAGGCACGTCGGGCTTCGGCACGCCGGTGGCTATCGCGGGCGCCGTCATGGTCGGCCTCGGATTCAAGCCGTTCCAGTCGGCGGTGCTCAACCTGCTCGCGAACACCGCCCCGGTCGCGTGGGGAGCGATCGGCACGCCGATCGTGACGCTCGCCTCCGTCAGCGGCCTTGACCAGGTCACCCTGTCGTCGATGGCGGGGCGGCAACTGCCGTTCGTCTCGCTCCTGGTCCCGTTCTGGCTCGTCGCCACGTTCGTCAAGATGGAGGGCGGCACGTGGAAGCAGGTATTCGAAGTCTGGCCGGCGGCGCTCTGCGCAGGCGTTTCATTTGCGGTGATGCAGTTCCTCGCGTCAGGCACGAGCGAATTCCACCTGATGACGGATGTCGTCGCCGGAGTCTTCTCGGTGATCTGCACGGCACTCTTCCTGCGCTTCGTCTGGCATCCAAAGACACGGTTTCTGCTGCGTAGCGAGCGCGATGCGGCGACGGCCGGCACGCCGGGGGCCGGCCCGACCCGCCGCGACGAATGGGTCTACAAGTACACGGCCGCCCAAACGCTGCAGGCGTGGTTGCCCTGGATAGTCCTCGTGCTCTGCTGCGCGCTCTGGGGAATGCCCGACTTCAAGAAGTATCTCAACAACCTTTTCAGCGGGATCGCGTTCTCGACGACGCTGCTCGGTTCGACGTTCAAGGGCACGCTGTCGCTGCCCGTGTGGGACATGCCGCTCCTTCACAACCTCGTGCAGCGAATGCCACCCGTCGTCGCGCCAGGCGCGAAACCCGAGGCGGCCCGCTTC
>CAYNCY010000040.1:0-14401 GCA_964395195.1 uncultured Steroidobacteraceae bacterium | reverse complement strand
TTACCGCGTTCGGAATTTCGGGCGGTGATCGCCCGAGGTCGCCCGACGACGTTGGAGCGGACGATGCACAGGAGGTCGCGTTCGACGGCCGATTCTCGAAGTTCGGCGAAGTGCAGCTCGGGTTCACCTATGCGCACGTCGGCGGGCAGTGGGAGGTGCTCTCGATTGCAATTCGAATACCGACGACTGGGCCCGACGCGCAGAGCCGAATGGCAGCCTTGTTCGCAAAAATGACCAGTCGAATCACCCAGGACAAGCGATAGCCAGCGCGCCAGCGCCGCTTTCGATACGGCTCTTCGCGTCGCGGGAGTTGCGGAGAGGGGTCGCCGTTCTCGACATGGTGAGGCTGGCCGGACCTCCGCGCGGCGCACCGGCGCAAATTTGGCGCCCCGAACAGGAGTCGAACCTGTGACCTCGCCCTTAGGAGGGGCGCGCTCTATCCAACTGAGCTACCGGGGCAGCTGGAGAAAGAAAATGGTGGAGCGGAAGGGGATCGAACCCTCGACCTTCGCATTGCGAACGCGACGCTCTCCCAGCTGAGCTACCGCCCCATTTAAGGCCGCGGATGATAGCACCGCGGCCCTGCCGCGCAACCAAAAGCGCGCGCCAGCGTATGATTTCCTTCGATTTCGCGGGAGAGGCCTCACATGGCGGTGTCGATCCGGGTGGCGCGGTCCACCGACCTCGAGTTCCTGGTGGACGGCAACGCCCGAATGGCGGCCGAAACGGAGGACCGGGAGCTCGACCGCGAGGTCCTCGCCGAGGGGATCGCGGCCCTGTTCGCGGACCCCGCCAAGGGCCGTTACTACGTCGCCGACGACGGTGAGGACCCGATCGGACAGATGATGGTCACGCGCGAGTGGAGCGAGTGGCGTTGCGGGTGGTTCTGGTGGATCCAGTCGGTGTACGTGGTTCCCGAGTCCCGCGACCAGGGCGTCTTCTCCCGGATGTACGCCTACCTGCTCGAAACCGCGCGCCGGGACCCGGAAGTCTGCGGGCTCAGGCTCTACGTCGACGTCCGGAACCATCACGCGGCCGCCGTCTACAAGACGATCGGCATGAAGGACGCGGGGTACACCGTCTACGAGGTCGACTTCAGGCTCGAGCACGCCTGACGCCGGTAGCGGCCGCCTAGGGAAGGCTGAGCCTCAGCACCGTCGGGCGGTTCCAGCGCGGAATCGCAATCACATACGCGGTGCCGTATTCGTTGCTCTCGATTGCGGGCACCTGAATGCCGTTGCCGAGCGTCTTGACGATGTCCTGGATCGTGTCGCTGTGGGCGACGACGAGGACCCGCTGGCCGCGGAAATCGTGCGTGATCCGGTGCTCGAGACCCGAGATGTCGCTGTCATTGAGCGGAATCATCGGAATGCCGCGCAGCGTCGCGAGCGGATGGGCGGTCGCGACGCTGCGCTGGAACTGGGTGACGAAGATGGCATCGATGCCGAGGTCGGGGCCGCCGGTTCCGAGGAACGCGGCGAGGCGCTGGGCGCGCTCGATGCCGGCCGGCGTGAGCGGTGGGTCGACGCTGCCATCGCCCACCTTGTCTGCATGGCGGACGACGACGACCAGCGTCGTGGTCGCGCTCTTGAGCGCCCACACGCCGATGCCGAGCGCGAGGATCGCACCGATCGAGAGGATCCAGACGGGCGCCAGGAAAGGCCGCCGGCGCAGGCTTGCGTACTCTTTCCGCATGCGCGCGATGATAGCCCAACGATGTGGCGTGGCGTGCCCGTCGATAGTCTCGATGTAATTTCTAGATAAGTGCTGTTAATTACTGATTTATAAACATTTAATAGATCGCCCGTCGTGGCTCTGCAACGCGCCGCTCCGACGAGCGCTTCGCGCGGCACGGCCGCCGGCCAGTTGGCCGGTGAACCGGGCGCACCCTAGACTCCGACTCCATGTCCTATGCCCGATGCCTGCGCGGTCTCGCCTCCGGGACCGAATATCCGGTTGATGCCGTGATGAACCTCGACCCGGTGGACAGTCGCCCGGTCGAGATCGTGATCGACCTCGAGCGTCTCCGGCGCGAGCGCCCGGACGCCGCGTGGTACCGCCCCGCGCGGCGCGATATGTGGCGCTTCGGCGCCCTCCTCGCGCTCGACATCGACGATCCCACCGATGCGCGCCACGTCGTTCCGCTCGGCGAGGGCGCGACGCCGCTCCTCGACTACCGCTCGCACCCCGTCGCGAACTCGGCCGGCCTCGATCTCTGGCTCAAGGACGAGGGCCGCGCGCACCCGGGGTACGGTGCGAACCCGACGCAGAGCTTCAAGGACCGCGGCATGGCGATGGTGGTCGCCCAGGCGCGTCGACTCGGCCTCAAGCGCCTGTCGGTGCCGACCCAGGGCAATGCGGGGGATTCGCTAGTTCGCTATGCACTCGCCGGGGACCTCGAGGTCGTGGTCGCCATGCCGCCGGATACGCCCATGCCGATCCAGGGCAACGTCGCGGCGGCGGCGCTCCGTCACCCCGGGCGCATCACGCTCGAGCTCGAGGGACCGACCATTCGCGAGGCCGGCGCGCTCCTGAAAGCGAAGTACCTGCCCGAGGGCTACTTCTCGGTCGCAACGTTCCAGGAGCCGGGCTGGCGCATCGAGGGCAAGAAGACCCTGGGCCTCGAGTTGGCCGAGCCCGCAACCCCGGGCGCCCCGTGGGAACTCCCCGATGCCGTCATCTACCCGACCGGCGGCGGCACGGGAGTGCTCGGCATGTGGAAGGCGTGGGCCGAACTTGAGGCGCTGGGTCTCATCGACTCGAGGCGTCCGCGCATGTACTGCGTGCAGAGCGCCGCGACGACGCCCCTGGTCCGCGCGTTCGAGTCGGGCGCCGCCGACACCACGGCCGCGCCGGCCGGCTCAACGCTCGCCGTTGGCCTCAACGTACCGGGCGGTGTCGGACACTTCCGCGTGCTCGAGATCGTGCGCGCGAGCGGTGGCGCCGCGATCGGCGTGAGCGAGGAGTTGATTGCGAAGGAGCTCTCGCGCCTCTGGCGCACGACGCGCGACTGGGTAAGCCCCGAAGGCGCGGCGACGCTCGCGGTGCTCCCCGAGCTCATCGAGTGCGGCGCGCTGAAGCGCGGCGACACCGTCGTCGCGGTCAACACGGGCTCGCTCGAGAAATACCTGCCGGCCCTTCGACACCTGCTCGACTGAGATGCGACCGCCCAAGGAAACGCCGATGAACGCTCCCCTCTCCCGTCGCGACCTGCTGACCCGTGGCGCGCTCGTGGCGGGCCTGCCGTGGCTGCTCGCCACCGCCGATGCGCTCGCCCTCACCGGCCCCGCGAACGGCGGCCGCCGGCGCGTCGAGCCGTTTCCTCTCAAGGACGTGCGGCTCGGCGCCGGGGCGGCGGCGACCGAGTTCGAGACCAACTGGCGCTACCTCTTTGCGCTCGATCCCGATCGTCTCCTGCACACCTTTCGTCTGACGGCGGGGCTGCCGACGAGCGCGCAGCCGCTCGGTGGCTGGGAAGCCCCCGACAACGAGCTTCGCGGACATTTCACGGGCCATTATCTTTCGGCGCTGGCGCTCAACTACGCGCAGTCGGGCAATGCCGAGGCGCTGACGCGTGGCGAATATGTCGTCACCGAACTCGCCCGCTGCCAGGCGGCGCTCGGCACGGGCTACCTGTCCGCATTTCCCGAGGAGCTCTTTGATCGGCTCCGGGTCGACAAGCGCGTGTGGGCGCCCTTCTACACGGTCCACAAGATCATGGCGGGCCTCCTCGATCAGCACACGCTCGCGGGCAACCGCGCGGCGTGGGACGTGCTCGAGGGCATGGGCACGTGGACCGAGCGCTGGGTGCAGCCGATCGGGGCCGAGCAGATGGCGCGCGTGCTCGAGCGCGAGTACGGCGGCATGAACGAGGTGCTCTACAACATGGCCGCGGTGAGCGGCACGCCGCGCTGGCAGGAACTCGGTGATCGCTTCAACCGCGAGCGGATCCTCGCGCCGCTGGCGCTCGGCCACGATGAGCTGAAGGGCCTGCACGTCAACACGACGATCCCGCAGATCATCGGCGCCGCGCGGTCCTACGAGCTGACCGGGGCGCGCGACCGGCACGACGCGGCGTCCTTCTTCTGGCACACCGTCACGGAGCGAAGGAGCTACGTCACCGGCGGCACCAGCAACGAGGAGGACTGGCGGGCCGAGCCCAACGTCCTTGCGAAGGAACTCTCGGGTTACACGCAGGAATGCTGCGTGACCTACAACATGCAGAAGCTCACGCGGCACGTGTTCGCGTGGACGGCGGACCCCAGGGCCGCGGACTACTACGAACGCGCGTACTACAACGGCATTCTCGGCGTGCAGCACCCGAAGGACGGCCAGAAGCTCTACTACGTGCCGCTCAAGGGCGGCTTCTGGAAGTTCTTCGGCACGCCGCTCAAGGATTTCTGGTGCTGCACCGGCAGCATGGCGGAGTCCTTCGCCAAGCTCGGCGACAGCATCTACTTCCACGATGCCGACAGCCTCTACGTGAACCTGTTCATTCCCTCGACGCTCGAGTGGCACGAGAAGGGCGTGAGCGTCGTGCAGTCGACGCGCATCCCCGAGGAGGACACGGCGCGCCTCACGATCCGGACGTCAAAGCCGACGAGGTTTGCGCTGCGCGTGCGGGTGCCCTACTGGGCGGAGGGCGGCTCGGCGAGCCTGAACGGCAGGCCGCTCGAGGGCTTTGCCTCGCCCTCGAGCTACTTCGTGCTCGAGCGCACGTGGAAGGACGGCGATCACCTCGACGTGAAGCTCCCGATGCGCCTTCGAATCGAGGCCATGCCCGACGATACGACGCTGCAGGCCGTGCTCTTCGGGCCGCTCGTGCTCGCGGGACGCCTGGGGACCCAGGGGCTCACCGAGGCCAACCTGCGCGCGCCACCGACACCGCCGCGCACGGTGCCCGAGATTCCGGGCGACCCCCTTCCGGTGCCGTCGATCACCGCCTCGGCGAGTGACCCGACGGGCTGGCTCGAGCGTGTCCCCGGGCGCCTCGAGTTCCGCACGCGCGCCGGAAATCCGCCGCTGACCCTCGTTCCGCTCAACCGGATCCTCGATGAGCGCTACGCGGTCTACTGGCAGGTCGCGACCGTCGCGTGAGTCCCCGCCCTCCCCTCGATTGCTTGACAGGCCCCCTCCCGGCAGGTACCTTGTCTTAACAAGGTAGCTTCGTCGACCATGAGCATCGACCAGAAATTCAACCCGATCCGGAAGGGGCTCCTCGAGTTCCTCGTGCTTCGGATCGTGAGCGGCACGACCGTCTACGTCGCCGACGTCCTGAAGCGCCTGGCCTCGACCGAGTTCGCGACGCAGGAGGGAACGCTCTATCCCCTCCTGAGCCGTCTGCGCCGCGAAGGCCTCGTCGACTACGAATGGCAGGAATCGGACGCGGGACCGCCGCGCAAGTACTACCACCTGACGGCCGCCGGCCGGACCCAGCTCGCCGAGCTCGACGAGTACTGGGCGCGCATCAACAAGACCGTATCGGAAATGGGGACCTGACCATGCGTCGCGTTATTACGGCGAGCCTGCACGGCAACGCCTTCCAGATCGAGGACGACGCCTACGCCGTGCTCGCCACCTACCTCGAGAACGGGACGCGCGCGCTGGCCGGCAACCCCGACAAGGACGAGATCATCGCCGACATCGAGCAGGCGATCGCCGACAAGTTCCAGCGCTACCTCAACTCGCACAAGACCGTGATCGCGCTCGATGAGCTCAACCAGGTGCTCGCCGAGATGGGTCCGGTCGATGGCGGCGAGGCGACGGCGGGAGCGGAGCCAAGCGCCGCCGGTACCGCGCCACCCCCGGGCGCGGCGGCGCCCGAGCCGCCACCGACGTCGCGGCGCCTCTACCAGATCAGCGAGGGCGCCGTGATCAGCGGCGTCTGCAACGGCATTGCCGCCTACTTCGGCATCGACGTAACGATCGTGCGCGTGCTCTTCGTCGTGTTCGCGCTCATCTATGGCATCGCGATACCGATCTACCTGGTGTTGATGTTCGTGGTTCCATACGCGCAGACCTCCGAGCAGCGCGCCCAGGCGCACGGCATCCCCTTCAACGCGCGCACGCTCGTCGAGGGCGCGAAGGCCAAGGCCGCCGAGTTCACGCATGGCGATGACTGGCGCCGCTCGCGCGCCGAGTGGAGGAACGAGTGGCGCCGGACGCGGGCCGAGTGGCGTGCCGACTGGCGGCGTGCACGCGAGGAGCGTCGCGCGTCGCGTCGCGGCATCTACACGCCCCCGCCCGGCGCGCCGCCGACGGGCGTACCCGCGCACGCGCCGGCCGTCGCGCACCTGGTCAGCGGCTTCGTCGTGACGATCCTCGGGATCTTCCTGTCGATCTTCACCGTCGCCTGCTTCGTCGTGCTGATCTCGCTCGTGACCACGGGTGCGATCTTCGGCTGGTTCCTGCCGCACGGCGTGCCGTTCTGGGTCGGAATCATCCTGCTCTTCATGTTCTACGAGATGGTGTCGTGGCCGATCAAGGCGATCCGGCACGCGCACTATTACGCGGACGGACACGACTACCGTCCGCGCCATCCCTTCGATGGCTTCGTCGGCCTCGCGGTGCTCGCCATCCTCGCGTGGGTCGCCTACCACCACATCCCGGAGGTCCGGGACCTCTTCGATCACATCCGGAATTTCTGGGACGGAATCGTCGACGTCTGAGACGGTGCGCGCGCGGCGCTAGCCGCGAAACGCACTCGCGAGGCTCGCGCGAATCCGTTCGCGGTGCTCATCGCACCGTCGCCGGCCGACCATCGAGTAGCCCACACCCGGATCGCACACGCTCGCGACGAGCACGTGGCTCCCCTCGAACCGCACCGCGACCCGTTCGCCCTCGGCGAACGGAGTCCCGGTCGTGGTGCCCTCGAGCCGCTCACCGGCCACCTCGGTGAGCACGGTCCACCCGTCGGACGCGAACAGGGCGCGCACCAGATCGAAGTTCTGGCTGGCCGTGCGCGCGGTCGCGACCAGCCGGTACTCGAGGTCGCGGCGCTGCGCGCGCCAGAAGAGGAGCCCGAGCCCGCCGGCCATCAGGAGGCCGAAGGTCCCGGCGGCCGTGAGCGCGATCGCGTCCTGCATCTTAGAGAGGAAGGCGGACGTCGCGATCAGTGCGAGGCACAGCAGCGAGAGATACCCGCAGATGGCGGTCGGCGCGAAGTAACGCAGGCGTTCGCCGCGATTCAATTCCATGCGCACGGGAGTCACGCGCCGACTCTACCCGCGTCGCGTGCGCAAGGCACTGTCACCGCACTGTCATAGACCGTCCCTAGTCTGGCGCGGATCGCAGTCGCCCACGAAGAATAAAAGGAACTCCCGTGCTCTCGAGCCTTGGCATCGACCTGCCGACCGCCGTGCTGCTGTGCCTCGCGATCCTGCTCGCGCTCAGCTTTGAGTTCGTGAACGGCTTCCACGACACCGCGAACGCGGTTGCGACCGTGATCTACACGCATTCGCTGACCCCGACCCAGGCGGTCGTGTGGTCCGGCTGCTGGAACCTGATCGGCGTGCTGACGTCCTCGGGTGCGGTCGCCTTCGGCATCGTCGCGCTCCTGCCGGTCGAGCTCGTCATCAACGTGGGCTCGGGCGCCGGCTTCGCGATGGTGTTCGCGCTCCTCCTCTCGGCGATCATCTGGAACCTCGGCACCTGGTACCTCGGCCTCCCCGCCTCGAGTTCGCACACGCTGATCGGCTCCATTGTCGGCGTCGGCCTCATGAACTCCCTGATGAGCCCGGACGGGGCCTTCGGCGACGGCGTCAACTGGGCGAAGGTCGCGGACACCGTCAAGGCGCTCGTCGTCTCCCCGCTCGTCGGCTTCGCGCTCGCGGCGCTCCTCCTGCTGCTCGCCAAGAAGCTCCTGAAGCGCCCCGAGCTCTTCACGGCGCCGGACGGCAAGAAGCCGCCCCCGCGCTGGATACGCGGGCTGCTCGTGCTCACGTGCACCGGGGTGAGCTTCGCCCACGGCTCGAACGATGGGCAGAAGGGCATGGGCCTCATCGTTCTGATCCTGGTCGGCATCGTGCCCGCGACCTTCGCGCTCAACATGGGCACGTCCGCTGACGCGCTCCACCACCTGACCACCGCCTCGAGCGCGTTCTCGGCGACGCTCGAGCAGGTTCCGTCGTCGGGCGGGATCGCGCCCGATGCGAATGCCGCGCACAAGGAACTCACGACGTACCTGCGCTCGGGGAAGGTGGTACCGCAGACCGTCGCGGCGCTCAAGGTCGCGAATGCGCGCGTGACCCAGCGCCTGACGAACGTCGATGACCTCTCGAAGCTCCCGGGCGCCGAGCGCCGGGACCTTCGGCTCGATGCGTACCTCGTGTCGGAGTCACTCGGTCGCCTCGTCAAGGCCAAGGCGCTGCCGGCTCCGATCGAGGCGAAGGACGCGACCGCCTACCAGAAGTCGCTCAAGGACCTCACGAACTTCATCCCGACCTGGGTCAAGGTCGCGGTCGCCCTCGCGCTCGGCCTCGGCACGATGATCGGCTGGAAGCGCATTGTCGTGACGGTCGGCGAGAAGATCGGCAAGGCGCACCTCACGTACGGACAGGGTGCCGCGGCCGAGCTCGTGGCCTTCGGGACGATCCAGGCGGCCGACGTGCTGGGACTTCCGGTCAGCACGACGCACATCCTCTCGTCCGGCATCGCGGGCACGATGGTCGCGAATGGCTCCGGCATCCAGAAGGAGACGGTGCGCAACATCCTGCTCGCGTGGGTGCTGACGCTGCCCGTGTGCGTGCTCCTGGGTGCCGCCCTCTTCGGCGCCTCGCTCCTCTTCGTGCTCCGGGTGCTCGGCGTCCACTGACGCCGGCTTCCCGGAGGGTGGTCAGTCGAGCGAGCCGACCGCCCAGGTCGCGAACGCCATCCAGAGCGGTGTGCTCGCGAGCAGGAGCCTGAGTGGCTGCGACAGCACGACGAAGCTCCCCGCCCATTTCGTGACCGGGTGCAGGTGCCCGAGCGACTTCTTGTCCCACACAAGGAGCGCAATCACGAACAGATCCGCCATCGAGAAGAACGCGACGGGGCCGCCCATGCTGACAATGGGCCAGCGCGCGAAGGCGGCCGAGAGTGTCGAGGCCGAGGCGAGGATCATGAGGCGCTTGTGGCTCGCGGGATCGCCGCGCTTCACGATCGCAAACGCGACCAGCACTCCGAAGACCACCATCTCCATGAGCGGCACGACCAGGAACACGAGCGGCGGGATCGGCACGTCGATGTAGCCGCCCGCGCGGTGCGCGGCGATGAGGCCGCCGCGGACGCCGAGCGCGATCATGGCGGCGGCGAGGCAGGCGCCGAGCACCCCGAGCTGGCGGTGCAGCCTGACGTTGCCGTTGGTGACCAGCGTCGCCTGAAGGATCAGCAGCACGAACCACGAGGCGAACACCGTCCCGTGGATCATGAAGAAGGGCTCCGGCGGCACGTGCCGGTCCGGGAACATCGGGTGCAGGAAGAAGCTCCGCGAAAACCCGACAAAGACGGCGATCCCAGTGGCGACGGTGAGCCACAAGAAGTAGCGACGCTCCTCGGGCAAGCGTGTCGCGTTCATCGATCCGATTGCTGCGGCCATGGGATCCCCTCTCCTCTTTTGTTCGGCATGCCTATTTTTTTGTCGCGTCGACGGCGTCTTCGATGCGCCGCAGACGGTCGACGATATCATCCATCTGGATCTGCCGCTGTCCTGCCTCGAGGTCGAGCCGGGCCTTCTCGAATATGTCCGCCGTCTTGTGGACGCGCGCGATGTCCTCGCGAACCGCGTCCTCGGACGCGCGGTCCATGGCGCGAACGCGGTCGAGCGTTCGCCTGAACAGGACGTCGATCAGCACCGCGACCAGCAGCGCCTCGCCGACGGCCTCGGCACACTTCAGCCAGAACTCTTCGGCGTGCCAATGGACGGAAATCGCGAGTAGCGCGAGTGCGACGACGAACGTCGCGACGAGAGTGACGAGGCTCCGATTTCCGTGCGGGATTCTGCTGTTGTCCATGACCGATCTCCCCGGGGTGGTGTGAGTTCGCGCGCGTCGAGGCGGGCGCGGCTATTTAGCCTCGGTCAGCTGTTCCTTGGCGGCCATCTGCGAGGCGAGGTCAATCTCCTTACCGGCGAGCGCGAGGCCATTCGCCGCAAGGAAGCTGAGCAGCAGGCTGTGGACCGCCTGCACGTGCTCGCGGTACTCGCTGAGCGCCTGTCGGAGCGCCTCCACCTCCTCGCGCTCGAGCACGGCTGCTGCAGGCTGCAGCTTGAGAAGGCCGTTCACCCGGCTCTTGCTGCGTGCGCTGTCGCGGTAACGCTCCTCGAGTATCTGGAGCGTCGTCTCGATCTTCCAGTAGTTCCCGACCAGCGTCTTCGGGACGATCGGGAGAAGCGCGCTGTCGCGCATCGTTATCCAAGCCGCGTCGCCGGGCATGAAGATATTGTCGGCGGGTATCGGAGTGAGCGTGGTTGCCGTCTTGCCCGGCATCCTTCGGGCGGTGTCGAGAGCCACGAAATTGGCCTCGATCGCCTGATTGATCCGCTCGATCCGCCCCAGATCGTACCGGGCGACGTCGAGATTCTGCGTGCTTTCGTCGCGGAGCATTTCGGCCATGTCCCGCGCCTGATGACGGTGGTGAAGGTACTCGACCGTCTGCTCGAGTCCGATGGCGATCAGGAGGCCAACGGCAATCGTCGCGATCTGTATGAAAAAGGCCTTCCAGCCGTGCGGGGTTTCGTGGGCAGCGTGGACGTCGAGCACGGGTGCTCCTTCCTTTAGACCGGTCGCCCCATGGCGAGCCAGACGACCGCGGTCGCGTTATAGGTCAGAAACGCCACGACGTAGGGCCGTGGATTGTATCCGCGACGTGAATCGAGAATGACCAACCCGGCGAGGCACAGGTCGATCACTGCGAGGCTGATCGTCGCCGAGAGAGACTGCTTGAGATCCACCCAGTAGCCGAGCGTTCGCGAGAGCCCGGCGGGCAACAAGAGGAGCGCGATCGAGATCATGTAGCGCATGTGCGCAGGTACGTCGCGCTGCCGGATCCGCAGCACCGCGAGGACATAGAGCGCAACCGTCACGAGGAGCTGCGCGGCGGAAAGGAGCTCCGCCTCGAGCGCATACGTCGCGGTCTGGCCGTCCGCAATCTTCTCGTGATACTCCTTCCAGATCATCAACACCGCGAACGGCACAATCAGCGCCATGATCACGTACGACGCCTTGCCAAGCATCCGATGGAGCCCGAACGCTCGGTAACGAATCGCAAGCGGCTGGATGATCAGGAGCCCGAGCCACAGGAAGAGAAGCACCGCGTGGACGTGCACCGCGGCCGTGATGGAAGAATCAAAGCGGGGAATCTGCGACAGGTACGGGATCCAGAATCCCGCGACGAAAATCGGAACGAGACCGAGCAGCACGTAACCGAGATTTCGGTAGGCCCGCTCCATCACCGACATACGCCCCCTGTGCCCGGTCGCGGCCGCCGGTCCCGCTTGCCCAGGAATGCCGGGGCCACGGTGGCTGCGCGGGCATGATGAGCGGTCGTGCGGGCGAGCGCAATTTGGCGGAGAGGGTGAGATTCGAACTCACGAGCCCCGTTAAGGGCCTCCGGTTTTCAAGACCGGTGCAATCAACCGCTCTGCCACCTCTCCGTAACAAGGCCGCGAGCGGAGCGAACTTTACCGGACGCCGCCGCACTTCGGGGTGAAACCTGCCCCGGCTGCGACCCCGATCACAGGGACCCGGTTCGGTCCTTGTGACCGCAAATTCGAGGGCTCAACCGCAGGAACGGCGTCGCTTCAGCGCACGACCGGCGATAACGTGTGGGCATCCCGGCCGAGGAGCCAACGTCCGTCGGGCTGCCGCCGGTAGACCGTGAGCCGGCTGCCCGCGAGCTTGCTGGCAGATCCGCCGGCGCGCGGGGTCAACGACAACGCGTCCCGACACAGGGTGTACGCGACGTCGCCGACCACCGTGACCTCCTCGAGGTCGCTGGCGCAGCGGAGCGAGAACTCGCGGTGAGCGGCCGTGAAGCCCGCCGGGAACTCGTCCCGCCCAACCGGCGCCCGGCCCGGGTTCAGGAACACGACGTCGTCCGTCATCAGGCCGAGCAGGCGCGCGAGGTCATTGCCGTTGACGGCGGCGACCCAGGCCGCGTGGAGCTCGCGAATGGCGCGTTCGTCGGCTGTCACCGGTCCACCTTACCGCTCACCTTACCGCTCACCTGACCGACTCTCAGGTCGTCTTCCCCGGGATCACGTCGATACCACCCATGTAGGGCTTGAGCACGTCAGGCACGCGGATGCTGCCATCCGCCTGCTGGTAGTTCTCCATGACCGCCACCATCGCGCGACCGACCGCGACGCCGGAGCCGTTCAGCGTGTGCACGAGCTCGGGCTTGCCGGTCGCGGTATTGCGCCAGCGCGCCGCCATCCGGCGCGCCTGGAAGCTCTCGCAGTTCGAGACCGAGGAGATCTCGCGGTACTTGCCCTGCCCCGGCAGCCACACCTCGAAGTCGTAGGTCTTGCTGCTACCAAAGCCGATGTCGCCCGCGCACAGCGCGACCACGCGGTACGCGAGCCCGAGCGCCTCGAGCACCCGGCCCGCGTGTCCCGCCATCTCCTCGAGCGCCGCGTAGGACTGGTCGGGCCGCACGATCTGCACCATCTCGACCTTGTCGAACTGGTGCTGGCGGATCATGCCGCGCGTGTCCTTGCCGTAGGAGCCCGCCTCCGACCGGAAACACGGCGTGTGCGCGACGAACCTGAGCGGCAGCTCCTCCGGCGCCACGATCGCATCGCGCACGAGGTTCGTCAGCGGCACCTCGGCCGTCGGGATCAGGAAGTACTCGGTCTCGCCCGCGACGCGAAACAGGTCCTGCTCGAACTTCGGCAGCTGGCCCGTTCCCGTCAGCGTCTGCCGCGACACGAGGTAGGGTACGTAGGCCTCGCGGTAGCCGTGCTCGCGCGTGTGCAGGTCGATCATGAACTGCGCGAGCGCGCGGTGCAGGCGCGCGAGCGAGTCCTTCAGCACCACGAAGCGGGCGCCCGAGATCCTGCCGGCCGCCTCGAAGTCGAGTCCGCCGCCGAGCTCCCCGAGCGCAACGTGATCACGCGCCAGGAAGTCGAACGTCGGCGGCGTGCCGTGCTTCCTGACCTCGATGTTCGCGCTCTCATCGCGCCCGTCGGGCACCGACTCGTGCAGCAGGTTCGGAAGTCCGAGCGCCTGGGCATCGACCTCGGCCTGGACCGCGGTGAACTCGGCCTCCGCGCTCGCGAGGTCGGAGCCCAGCGTCTCGATTTCCTTCAGCAGCGGCGCGACGTCGCCGCCCTGCGCCTTCACCTTGCCGATCGCCTTCGAGCGCGTGTTGCGTTCGTTGCGCAGTGCGTCCGCGCGAATCTGCGCGGCCTTGCGGCGCTCCTCGAGCGCGGTGAGCGCGGCGACGTCGAGCTTGAAGCCGCGCCGCGCGAGGTTGGCGGCAACCGCGGCGGGATCGGACCTGAGTAACTTGGGATCGAGCACCGGATGTCCTCGTGGGTTCTGAATCAGTCGGTAGCAGGCGTCGCGCCGGCGGCACGGCGCCTCTGCAGTGCTTCGCGGATCTTGATCTCAAGACCGCGCGGCACGGGTTCGTAGTACGTCCGCGGCTCGAGGCCGTCGGGGAAGTAACGCTGCCCGGCCGCGAGCGCCTCGGGCTCGTCGTGATCGTACCGGTAGCCCTTGCCCCAGCCCATCTCCTTCATCATCCGGGTGGGGGCATTGCGGATGTGCATGGGCACCTCGAGCGAGCCGGAGGACTCGGCGTCGGCCTTCGCCGCGCCGAAGGCCGTGTAGACGGCGTTGCTCTTGGGCGCGACCGCGAGGTAGACGATCGCCTGGGCGATCGCGAGCTCCCCTTCCGGGCTCCCGAGGCGGTCGTAGGTCTCCCACGCCTGGAGCGCGAGCGTGAGCGCGCGCGGATCCGCATTGCCGACGTCCTCGCTCGCCATCCGCAGCGCGCGCCGGGCGACGTAGAGCGGATCGCAGCCGCCATCGAGCATCCGGCAGAGCCAGTAGAGCGCGGCGTCGGGATCGCTCCCGCGCACGGCCTTGTGCAGCGCCGACATCTGGTCGTAGAACTGCTCGCCGCGCTTGTCGAAGCGTCGGTGGCCGCCGCTCGCGACCTCCGTCGCGATCGCCTCGGTGATGAGCGAGGTTCCTGCCGAGGGCACCGCGAGATCGGCCGCGACCTCGAGGAGGTTGAGGCCGCGCCGCGCATCGCCATCGGCCGCGCGCCCGAGGAGCGCGAGCGCGGCCGGCTCGATCGAGAGCGCGGCGTTACCGAGCCCGCGCTCGGTGTCGGTGAGCGCGCGCATCAGGAGCGCCTCGATCTCGGCGGGCGTGAGCGCCTTCAGCAGGTAGATCCGCGCGCGCGAGAGGAGCGC
>CAYNCY010000039.1:0-14461 GCA_964395195.1 uncultured Steroidobacteraceae bacterium | reverse complement strand
TGTCGCCCGCGAGCGTGCCGCGCTCGCTCACGGTGCCGTCGCACGGCGAGGCGATCGCGCGCGGCGCGGTTGGCAGCGGCCGGGCGCCGCTCTTGAGCGCCCGCGTGAAATACGCATTGAAGGTCGGATAGCGCCTCGGATCGGGCTCCGCCGCCTCGCTCAGATCAATCTTGAAGAGCCACCCGAAGCCCGCGATCAGCGGGCGCTTGAGCCAGGTGCTGCGCGCGAGGCGATAGACGAGCGCGGTCAGCGCGTGCTGCGGGAGCGCGTGCTGGAAGGCGATGAAGGCGCGGGACCTCAGGCTCATGTCACGCCTGCCCGGGCAACGATCGCGCGGTAGTCCGCGGCGATCGCGGCGGCCTGGTGGGGCGTCGGAAAGAGCGCGGTGATCCGAGCGCTCGGATCGACGAGGAAGATCGCGGCGGTGTGATCGACGCTGTAGCTCCCGTCCTTCTCGGCACCGCGCAGGATCGCGACGCCGGCGGCCAGCGCGAAGGCATCGATCGCCGCGACATCCCCGGTGACCCCGGTGAACGTCGGATCGAAGTGGTGCGCGTACTCGCCGACCACGGCCGCCGTGTCGCGCTTGGGATCCACCGTCACCAGCACGACGGCGGGCGAGAGCGTGGCCGGGAGGTCCGCGAGGAGCGTCCGCACGTGCTTGAGCTCGAGCAGCGTCGTCGGGCAGACGTCCGGGCAGTTCGTGTACCCGAAGACGAGAAAACTGTAGCGGCCGGCGAGCCGGCCGGCATCGAAGGCGGAGCCATCGCCCTCGGTCAGGTGAAAGGGCGGCAACGCGCGGGGTTCGGGATAGACGAGCGCGACCGTCGTCGTCGCGCGCATCGCCCGCCGCGCGATCAGGTACTTCGCGGTCAGGACGCCGGCGCCCGCGGCGCTGGCGATGCCGAGGCCGCCGAGCAGCCATTCGCGGCGCGAGATCTTGATCGGGGCCGGTCTGTCGCTCATGGCTTTCAGTATCCCACGACTGCCGGGCCACACCCGTTTCGATAGACTTGAGCCACCATGCCGACGACCGCGCTCCCGCCCGCGCCGCCGATGCCATCGCCTGGGCCGCCCGGCGATTCGCGCGCGCCCGCCTCGTGTACGGTCACGGCACCGACAACGCCCGCGACGAGGCCGCGGCGCTCGTCTTCCACGCCGCCGGCTGGCCGCACTCGGCGGCGCCCGCCGCGTACCGCCGTTCGCTCTCCGGCGCCGCGCGTGCGCGCCTCGGCGCGCTCATCGAACGGCGCATCGCCGAGCGCGTGCCGTCCGCGTATCTCACGGGCATCACCTGGTTCGCGGGCCACGCGATCAGGACCGATGCGCGCGCGCTCGTGCCGCGCTCGCCGTTCGCCGAGCTCATCGAGGAGCGCTTCGAGCCGTTCGTGCGCGCCCGCGACGTGGCCCGCATCCTCGACCTCGGGACGGGCTCGGGCTGCATCGCCATTGCCGTGGCGCACGCGTTCCCCGCGGCGCGCGTCGATGCGACCGACATCTCTGCCGGCGCGCTCGCGCTCGCGCGCGCGAACGTGCGCGCGCACGGCCTCGGCCGACGTGTCAGCGTCCGGAAGAGCCACGTGTTCCGGGGTCTGGGCACGCATCGCTACGATATGATCGTCAGCAACCCGCCGTACGTGCCGGATGCCGATGTCGCGGCGCTGCCGCCTGAATACGCGCACGAGCCGAGCCTCGGGCTCAAGGCCGGCGCCGATGGACTGAGGGTGGTGCGCGCGATCCTGACAGGCGCGAGCCGCCACCTGACCCCGCACGGGGTGCTGATCGTCGAGGTCGGCGATACGGCTCACGCGGTCGCGGCGGCGTGGCCAGAGTTGCCGTTCCTCTGGCTCGGCTTCGAGCGGGGCGGGGGCGGAGTATTCGTGCTGAGGCGCGATCAGCTCGATAAGCTCGATCGGCGGCCGCGCGCGCGGCGGGTTACGAGGTAGCGGGATGTCGGGCAACAGCTTCGGGCGACTCTTCACGGTCACGACCTGCGGCGAGAGCCACGGGCCTGCGCTCGGCGCGATCGTCGATGGCTGTCCACCGGGGCTCGCGCTCGCCGAGGACGACCTGATGCGCGACGTCGAGCGGCGACGGAGCGGGACCTCGAAGCACACGAGCCAGCGCAAGGAGCCCGACACGGTGCGAATCCTGTCGGGCGTCTTCGAGGGGCGCACGACCGGTGCGCCGATCGGGCTGCTTATCGAGAACACCGACGCGCGCTCGCGCGACTACGAGAAGATCAAGGATCGCTTCCGCCCCGGCCACGCCGACTACACGTATCAGCAGAAGTACGGGTTTCGGGACTACCGCGGCGGTGGCCGGTCCTCGGCGCGCGAGACCGTGATGCGGGTCGCCGCGGGAGCGATCGCGCGCAAGTACCTCGCCGAACGGCTCGGCATCCGCATCCACGGCTACCTCGCGGCGCTCGGGCCGATCGAGTTGACGCCCGTGGACCCCGCGTCGGCCTACACGAACCCGTTCTTCTGCCCGGACCCCGCGCGCCTCGATGAGCTCGAGACGTACCTGTGGAAGCTGCGCGAGGACGGCGACTCGGTCGGTGCCCGGGTCACGGTCATCGCGCACGGCGTGCCGCCCGGCCTCGGCGAGCCCGTGTTCGATCGCCTCGATGCGGACCTCGCGCACGCGCTGATGGGCATCAATGCCGTCAAGGGCGTCGAGATCGGCGCCGGCTTCGCGGTCGTCGGGCAGCGGGGCGGGAGCGCGCGCGATGAGATGACTCCGCAAGGCTTCACCGCCAATCACGCGGGCGGGATCCTGGGCGGCATCTCGAGCGGGCAGGACATCGTCGCGAGCATCGCGTTGAAGCCGACGTCCAGCCACCAGGTTCCCGGGCGCACCGTCGATGTGACGGGCGCGCCCGTCGAGATCACGACGACCGGACGCCACGACCCCTGCGTCGGCCTTCGCGCGACGCCGATCGCCGAGGCGATGCTCGCGCTCGTACTGATGGACCACTACCTCCGCCACCGCGCGCAGAACGCGGACGTGACGAGCCCGACGCCGGTGATTCCGCCCGGCCGTTCCGGTTGGTAGGGCGGCGCGACGCCGCGATCGCGGCAGGGTACGCGGCGTATTTCGGGGCGATCGGCGTCTTCCAGCCGTTCTTTCCCGTGCACCTCGCGGCGCTCGGGTTCGGGGCGATCGACATCGGCATCGCGCTCGCGGCCTGGAACGCGCTTCGGATCGTGAGTCCGCTCGGCATCGCCTGGCTCGCCGATGCCCAGGCCGACCGCCGACCGCTCCTCGCCGGGTTTGCCTTCGCCGCCGTGCTCGCCTCGCTCGGCCTCCTCGCCGCGACCTCGCTCGCGGGCGTCGTGCTCGGCATGGCGGCGTTGAGCCTCTGCCTCAACGGCCTGATGCCGGTCTACGACGCCCACACCCTCGAGACGCTCGGAACGGAAGCACACCGCTACGGGCGCCTTCGGCTCTTCGGCTCGATCGGCTTCGTCGCGAGTTCGGTCGGGGTCGGGGCCCTGATTGCGCGGGACGGCGCGGCCGTGATCCGGCCCGCGTTCGTCGGGCTCCTGTTCCTGACCGCGCTCGTGGTGCTCGCGCTCCCGCCCTCGGGCACGGGCGTGAGGCTCAAGCCGCTGCGCGGGGAGTTCCGCGCGGCGCTCAGGCGCCCGGCGGTCGGGCTGCTCGTGCTGATCGTCTTTCTGCAGATCGCGGGCTTCGGCGGCTACTACGGCTTCTATTCGCTCTACCTCGCGCGCGCCGGTTACGCCCCCGACACGATCGGGCTCTTCTGGGCGGTCGGGGTCGTCGCCGAGATCGCGCTCTTTGCGGTCGTCCCGAGGCTCCTCACGCGCGTGGCCCCGACCCGCCTCCTGCAATGGGCGCTCGCGGGCTCGGTGCTTCGCTGGCTCGTGATCGCGGCCTGGCCCGGGGTGCCCGCGCTCCTCCTCGGTGCCCAGATCCTCCATTTCGCGGGCTTCGGGCTCTTCCACGCGGTCACTGTGCAGCTCGGCCCGTCGCTCCTGCCGGCCGGGTCCGCGGCCCGGGCACAGGCGCTCCTGTCGAGCCTCGGGTGGGGCGCCGGGGGCATGGCGGGGAGCCTGCTCGCCGGGGAGTTGTGGGAGGCCCTAGGCCCGCGGACGGTCTTTTTGGCGGGCGCGGCGCTCGCGGCAATGGCGTGGTGGGTCGCGGCCCGGCGCCTGCCTCGGGCCATCAGCGGCGCCCGGGAGGCCCCTCGTGCCGGAGGGTGAGCCAGTGCCGCCACGGGACTCGAATAGTGTGGACATCGTCGAAGTTTTGGCGCGTAACTATTTCTAGGCTATATTTCGTCAAATAGACTCTGTAGCTTGTGAATCAGCGACTTGTGATGGATTTCACGTTCGGAATGGAGCTTGGGCTCCTCCGTCCACGCATCGGTCGCTCCTCGGGGTAAATAGATGACCATCAAATTTCGCCTGACGCTCGGGTTGCTGCTCTTGGCACCGGCGATGGCCCATGCGCTCGGCCTTGGCGACATGCGCCTCGGATCGAGCCTGAATCAGGCGTTCTCCGCGGACATCGAAATCGTCGGCGCCTCGAGTGAGGACGTACTGCAACTGCGCGCGAGCCTGCCGGCCCGCGAGGTGTTCACGCGCTACGGCGTCGATCGCCCGGGCTTCCTCTCGACGATGGTGTTCCGCGTCGGCAAGGACGCGAGCGGTCACACCTCGATCCACGTCTCCACGCCCGATGCCGTCACCGAACCCTTCGTCACCTTCCTCGTCGAGGTGACCTGGCCGCGCGGACACCTGATCCGCGAGTACACCGCGCTCCTCGATCCGCCGGTGTTCGAACAGAAGCCCGCGGCACCCGCGCCGATGGCGGCGCCCGTCACCGGCGAGACGACCAGCGCCGCGAGCGGCGCCGTCGTCCGCACGCCGCCCGCCGAGACCGCGCCCGCCGTGTCGGCGCCCACCGCGACGCCCGCGCCCGCGCCCGCGCGCCCGAGCGCCGCGCCCGCGAGCGACGCCGGCAGCATCAATTCGAGCGAATACCGCGTCGCCGCGCACGACACGCTGACGCAGATCGCGCACCGCGCCGGGGCGACGAGCCGCAGCGACGTCAACCGCCTGATGATCGCGACGTTCCGCGCGAACCCGAACGCCTTCGACGGCAACATCAATCGCCTGCGCAAGGGCGCGACGCTCAAGATTCCGGGCAGCGCGGACTGGGGCAACGTCTCCGCGAGCGAGGCGCGCCAGGAAGTCGGCCGCCAGATGAGCGCGTGGCGCGAGTCGGCGGGCGTCCCCGCGAGCGCGGGCGAGGAAGCGCACCTTCGGCTCGTCCCGCCGAGCGACAACGGCAAGACCGGCACCGCGCCGGCCCCGGGCCCGAGCCCGGCCGAGACCGCGAAGGCCGCGGCGCAGGCCAAGGCCGACAAGATCGCCGCCGACAAGCGGCTCCTCGACCTCAAGAACGAAGAACTCGCCCGCGCCCAGGCGTTGGCCGCGCAGAAGGCTCAGCCGCCGGCCGCGACACCGCCGGCCGCGACTCCGCCAGCCGCGACGGCTCCCGCCGCGACGCCGGCCGAAGCGACGCCCCCCGAGGCGACGGCGCCGGTGAAGCCGGTCAAGAAGGCGGTGCCCCCGCCCGCGGCCGCAACCCCCGGACTCCTCGACTCGATCAACTGGCTCTACGTCGGTGGCGCGATCCTCGTGCTCGCGCTGCTCGGCCTCTTCGGCTTCGCCGCGCGCCGCCGGCGCCGTGCGGACGCCGACTTCGACCACGCGCTGCAGACCGCCGATGCGGGCGAGGCGCACACCTCGACGACGCGCGTCCCGCGCAATGCCGCGCCCCGCGATTCGATGGTGGTGGAAGAGTCGGACGACGATTCGGGCGAGTTCCAGGCGCCGCCGATCGCGCGCCTGGGTGCCGCCAAGGCCGCGCCCTCGCCCTCGATCGACGACACGCTCTCCTCCGAGACCGCTCTCAACCTCGAGCAGGCCGACCCGCTCGCCGAGGCCGACTTCCACATGGCGTACGGTCTCTACGACCAGGCCGCCGACATCGTCAAGCTCGCGATCGGCCGCGAACCCGCGCGCCGTGACCTCAAGCTCAAGCTCCTCGAGGTCTACTTCGTCTGGGGCAACAAGGACGCCTTCCTCGACGTCGCGCGCGATCTCGCTCGCACGCGCGATTCGGCCGCGGCCGGTGAGTGGGACAAGGTCGTCATCATGGGCCGCCAGATCGCTGGCGAGGACCCGCTCTTTGCAGGTGCCGCCGTCACGGCCCCGGCGACCGACGTCGACCTCGACCTCGAGGCCGGTGGCAGCCAGGGCGTCGACCTCGAACTCCTCGGGGGCGATGCGCCGGCGCCGAAGTCCCAGGGCGGGAACGACTTCGTCGACCTCGATCTCGGCTCCGCGCTCGCGGGTGCCGACTCGACCGCGGACACGGGCGAGTCGCGGACGCTCGACCCCGATCGCCTCGATCTCCTCCTCGAGGGCGAACAGACCGACCACGGCGACCACGGTGGCCAGACGACGCGCGAGATGCGCCCGGGCGACGGTCCGACCGTCGAGCAGCCGGCGCTTCGCAACGCCGATGCCCCGACCGTCGAGACGCCCGTGCTCTCGAGCGAACGCGAGAACACGATCCGCGAGAAGCTCGACCTCGCGCTGCGGCGCGAGCGCAGCAACGCCGCCGATGCGACGGCGGAGCTCTCGCTCGACGACCTCGGCTTTGAGATAGAGAAGCTGGGCTCGACCTCGACCTCGCTCGAAGCCCTTTCGATCACGGACCATCCGTCCGACGCACCGACCATGATCGCGGGCCTCGATGACAACACCCGCGCGCTCCTGACGGCGGCGGAGAAGGGCCTCAAGGCCCACGATCTCGACCCGACCCGCGAGACGCCGAAGTTCGCCGACCTCGAGCCGACGCGCGAGTCCCCGCGCCGCGCGGACCTCGAGCCCACCCGCGAATCGCCGCGTCCGCCGCCGGATGCGACGCAGCGCCTGCCGGAAGGCTCGGGGCCCGCCAGCGACACGGGCACCGCCCGCGTGCTCGGCGCCGGGGACCTCGACCTGGACCTCGATGAACTCGCCCGCGCGCTCGAGCACGACACCGTCGAGCAGCCGCGTCGCGAGGAAGTGAAGTTCTCGACCGACGTCTTCCAGACCGCGATCAGGAAGGGCCCGAACGGCCTCGACCTCGACGTGGGTGCGCCGCTCGGCGATCACCGCGAGCCGACCGTCACGGAGCGCATCAATGCGGACGATCTCGCGCTTCCCGAGCTCGAGCCCGTGACGCTCTCCGAGGTCGGCACGAAGCTCGACCTCGCCCGTGCCTACATGGACATGGGCGATCCCGACGGCGCGCGCAGCATCCTGCAGGAAGTGCTGACCGAGGGCAGTTCCTCGCAGAAGCAGGAAGCGCAACGACTGATCGAGACGCTGCCCGGCTGACCGCTCGCTGGGCCCTCAGGGCGTGCGCCTCGCGGTCGGCATCGAGTACGCCGGTACCCGTTATGCGGGTTGGCAGCGCCAGCCCCACGCGACCTCGGTGCAGGCCGAGGTCGAGCGGGCGCTCGGCCTGATTGCCGCTCACCCGATCGAGATCCAGTGTGCGGGCCGCACCGACGCCGGCGTCCACGCCCTCGGCCAGGTCGCCCACTTCGACACCGACGCCGTCCGGCCACTCAGGGGCTGGCTGATCGGCGTCAACGGCGAGCTCAAACCCGACGTCGCGCTCAGCTTCGTGGTGCCGGTGTCCGATGACTTCAACGCGCGCTACTCGGCACGGGCCCGCACCTATCGCTACCTGATCCTCAACCGCCCGACGCGGGCGCCGCTCCTCGATGAGCGCGCCTACTGGCGGCACGGCGCGCTCGATGTACCGCGCATGCACGCGGCCCTGCAAGCGCTCGTCGGCGAGCACGATTTCTCGGCCTTCCGGGCCGCCGAGTGCCAGGCCAAGCTCCCGGTACGGACGATGCGCAGCATCACCGTCGAGCGCACGGGGGACCTCATCACGATCGAGGTGACCGCGAATGCGTTCCTGCACCACATGGTGCGCAACATCGTCGGCAGCGCCCTGAAGGTCGGCCTCGGCGAGCGTCCCGTGGACTGGATCGCCGAGGTCCTTGCGAGCCGCGACCGGCGCCTCGCGGGCGCGACGGCGCCGCCCGGCGGGCTCTATTTCGCGAGGGTCGAGTACCCGGAGCACTACGGGATCCCCGCTCCGGCGAGTTTCGGACTTTCCGCTATGATCAGCGCACCGTAGGGCAGGCCCAAGGCATCGATGACCTGGTTCGAGAAGATCATGCCGTCCCGGATCAAGACCGAGCGCCGCACGCGTTCGGTCCCGGAGGGGCTGTGGATCAAGTGCGAGGCCTGCGATGCGGTGCTCTACCGCGCCGAGCTCGAGCGCAACCTCAACGTCTGCCCGAAGTGCAGCCACCACATGCGCATCGAGGCGCGCGAGCGCCTGAAGCGCTTCCTCGACCCAGGCTCCGCGAGCGAGATCGCGACCGGGGTCGAACCCGAGGATCCGCTTCGGTTCAAGGACACGAAGCGCTACCGCGACCGGCTCCTGCAGATGCAGAAGGCCACGGGCGAGAGCGATGCGCTCGTCGTGATGACCGGCACGCTCGCCAAGCTCGAGATCGTCGCGGCCGCCTTCGAGTTCCGCTTCATCTCGGGCTCGATGGGCTCGGTGGTCGGCGAGAAGTTCGTGCGCGCGGTCGACCACGCGATCGCCTTTCGGATGCCGCTCGTGTGCTTCGCGGCGAGCGGCGGCGCACGCATGCAGGAAGGACTCTATTCGCTCATGCAGATGAGCAAGACGAGCGCCGCGCTCGCGCGCCTCGCGCGCGAGCGACTGCCGTTCGTCTCGGTGATGACCGACCCCACGACCGGGGGCGTCTCGGCGAGCCTCGCGATGCTCGGGGACGTGAACATCGGCGAGCCGCGTGCGCTGATCGGCTTCGCGGGTCCGCGCGTGATCCAGCAGACCGTGCGCGAGACGCTGCCGGAGGGCTTCCAGCGCAGCGAGTTCCTGCTCGAGCACGGCGCGCTCGACATGATCGTCGACCGCCGCGACCAGCGCGACCGGATCGGCAGCCTGCTGAGGCTCTTCGTGCAGCAGCCGCCCGCGGCGGCCTGAACCCGTGGGTCGGCGTTCGCTCGAGGAGTGGCTCAGCTTCCAGGAGCGAGTGCACCCGCGCGCGATGGATTTCACGCTCGAGCGCATCCGCACGGTGCTCACGCGCCTCGGCGCCGAGCGCCCGCGCGGGCACGTCATCACGGTCGGTGGCACCAACGGCAAGGGCTCGGTCGCCGCGCTCATCGACGGCTCCCTCAGGGCCGCCGGCCGGCGCGTCGGGCTCTACACGTCCCCGCACCTCAATCGCTACCCGGAGCGCATCCGCATCGACGGGCGCGAGATCGACACCCTGCGGCTGCTCGATGTCTTCGAGCGCATCGAGGCGGCGCGCCGCGAGGTGACGCTGACCTTCTTCGAGTACGCGACCGCCGCGGCGATCCTCGCCTTCAACGATCTCGCGCTCGAGTTCCTCGTCATGGAGGTGGGTCTCGGCGGCCGGCTCGATGCGATCAACGTGCTCGATGCCGAGGTCGCGGTCGTGACCTCGATCGGCTTCGATCACCGCGACTACCTCGGCGACACGCTGGAGGCGATCGGGCGCGAGAAGGCCGGGATCTTTCGGTCGGGGCGCCCGGCGATCTTCGGCGGTGCCGAGATGCCGGACTCGATCGCGACGGAGGCCAAGCGCATCGGCGCCCGGCTCGAGCGGATCGGCCACGACTTCAGCTTCACGCGGACCCCGCAGGGCTGGAACTGGCGCCGCGGCGCGCTCGCGCTCGATGCGCTGCCGCCCCCCGGGCTCGCCGGCCCCGTTCAGTACGAAAATGCCGCAACCGCCTTTGCGGCGCTCGCCGCCGGCGGCTGGCTGCCGCCCCGGGCGGCGCTCGAGACGGCACTTGCGACCGTGACCGTCGCCGGTCGCTTCGAGCGGCACCCGGGCCCCGTGACCTGGGTGTTCGACGTGGCCCATAACCCCGCGGCGGCGGCCGCGCTCGCGCGGGCGATGGCCGAAGCGGCGCCCGCGGGGCGCTGGTTCCTGGTCGTCGGCATCCTCGCGGACAAGGACGCCGCCGCGATCGCACTCGAACTCGCCCCGGCGCTTCGGCCGGAGGACCGCGTCGTTGCCGTGACGCTCCCGGGGGAACGCGGCCGCACGGCGGCCGCGCTCGCGGGCCTGATCGGGCCGATCCTCGGGCGCGAGGCGCTGCGCGCCGAGTCCGTGGAGGCGGGCTGTGCGCTCGCCGCGCGCGAGGCGAGGCCCAGGGACGCCGTGCTCGTCTTCGGCTCCTTCCACACCGTCGGGCCGGCGCTCGAGTGGCATCGTCTATACTCCCGGCAGCCGCGCTGATAACGAGCCCATGGACACCCGGATCAAGGAGCGCCTTGTCGGCGCGATCGCCCTCGTCGCGATCGTCGTGATCGTGGTGCCGGAGCTCCTGACCGGCCAGCGAGCGCCATCGGTTGCGCCCGCGGCGCCCGGCGCCGTCCCGAACCGCACCGTCGTCATCGACCTCACGACCCCCGAGCGCGCCGCGATCGAGCGCGCCCCGGCGGCAGCGGCGGTGGCCGCGACACCGGCGCCCGCGCCGGCGCCGACTCCCGCACCCGAACCGCGCCTCGTGCCCGAGACCGTGCCGACCGACGGGCCCGCGGCACCGGGCGCGGACGCCGCCGCGCCCGCACCGGCGCCCGCCGCCACGGGGGCACCCGTGACCGCGAAGAGCGCCCCCGCACCCACCGCGCGCCCCGCGGCCGCGAGCGAGAGCACGCCGAGTGCGCCGCCGCGTCCGAACGCCGCGGCCCACGGCGGCGAGTCGTGGGTGGTGCAGCTCGGCAGCTTCTCGAGTCACGACAACGCCGAGCATTTCGCGGCCAGCCTGCGCGCGAAGGGCTACAAGGCCTTCGTGTCCGAGTTTCGTGGCTCGGGCAAGGTGCTGTTTCGCGTTCGCGTCGGCCCCGAGCAGGATCGCGCGCGCGCCGATGCGATCGCCGCGCGGCTCGCCCACGAGGGTCACAAGGGATCGGTCTCGCCGGAGGGTTGAATACCGCGACCGAGCACCCACTTAGGATGCTCGGGCGTGACGTACTGCACATACGCGCGCAGGGTGGGTTTCAGCTAAAATCGCGACTTCTGGCTGCCATGGCGGTCGTCGCTTGCGGAAGGCTGCATGCAGGGCGCGGATTACATCATCGTCGCCGTGATCGGCCTTTCCCTCGCGGTGGGCCTCATGCGCGGCTTCATCCGCGAAGCGGTCGCGCTCGCGAGTTGGCTGATCGCGATCTGGGTCGCCTGGCGGTTCTCGGGCTTCCTGCATCCCTACCTCGGCGGCGTGCTCGAGACGCCCGAGCAGAAAGCCTGGGTCGCGCGCGCCATCGTGCTCGTAATCGTCCTCCTGATCGGTGCGCTCGTGGGTGCGGTGCTCTCCTGGATCACGAACACGGCGGCGGGCCTCAGCCTCATCGACCGCGCGCTCGGCGTGCTCTTCGGTCTCACGCGCGGCATCGTGCTCGTCGGCATCGGCGCGCTGCTCGGACAGACGCTCAAGCTCGACAACGAGCCCTGGTGGCAGCACGCGAAGCTGATGCCCTATGCCGAGACCGTCGGCAGCTGGCTCGGTGGCTTCGTCGGCGAGACCCGGCGGTTCGCTCACCACGCCCTCAACCCCGACGCTCCCAAGGACTAAGGCCATGTGCGGCATCGTCGGCATCGTCGGTCACGGACCCGTCAACCAGCGCCTCTATGACGCGCTGACGGTGCTGCAGCACCGGGGCCAGGACGCGGCCGGCATCATGACCTGCGAGGGCGAGGAGCTGTTCCTGCGCAAGGACTCCGGCCTCGTCCGCGACGTCTTCCAGCAGCGGCACATGCTGCAGCTGCGCGGGAACATCGGCATCGGCCACGTGCGCTACCCGACCGCGGGCTGCGATGCGGCGGCCGAGGCGCAGCCCTTCTACGTCAATGCCCCCTACGGCATTGGCCTCGCCCACAACGGCAACCTCACGAACGCCGCCGAGCTTGCCGAGGCGCTCTGGCGCGATGAGCGCCGCCACCTCAACACGAGCTCCGACTCCGAGGCGCTTCTCAACATCCTCGCCAGCGAGCTGCAGCGCCAGGGTGCGGTGCACCTCCTGCCCGCGGACCTCTTCCGCGCGCTCACGAACCTCTACCGGCGCGTCCGCGGCGGGTTCACCGTCGTCGCGCTCATCGTCGGCCACGGCATCGTGGGCTTTCGCGACCCGAACGGCATCCGCCCGCTCGTGCTCGGCAAGCGCTCGGGTGGCGGGCGGCGCACCGAGTGGATGCTGGCGTCGGAGTCGGTCGCGCTCGATCTCGTCGGATTCGAGCTCGTCCGGGATGTCGAGCCCGGGGAGGCCGTCTACATCGATGCGAGCGGCGACCTGCACACGGCGCACGTCGGACCGCCTGCGGTCCATACCCCGTGCGTGTTCGAGTACGTCTACTTCGCGCGCCCGGACTCGATCATCGACAACATCTCGGTCCACAAGGCGCGCATGCGCATGGGCGAGCGCCTCGCCGCCAAGATCCGCAGGCTCCGCCCGCGCCACGACATCGACGTCGTGATCCCGATCCCGGACACGAGCCGCACGAGCGCGATGCAGCTCGCGCTCGATCTTGGCATCGAGTACCGCGAGGGCTTCGTCAAGAACCGCTACATCGGCCGCACCTTCATCATGCCGGGCCAGGAAGAGCGCCAGAAATCGGTGCGCTCGAAGCTGAACGCGATCCCGCTCGAGTTCCGGGGCCGGAACGTTCTCCTGGTCGATGACTCCATCGTCCGCGGCACGACCTCGGCGCAGATCATCGAGCTCGCGCGCGAAGCCGGCGCCCGCAAGGTCTACTTCGCCTCGGCGGCGCCTCCCGTGCGCTACCCGAACGTCTACGGCATCGACATGGCGGCGGCCTCCGAGCTCGTCGCCGCCGGGCGCACCGATGAGGAAGTGGCCGAGTTCATCGGCGCGGACTGGCTGATCTACCAGGATCTCGATGACCTGGTCGCGGCCGTGCGCCACGACAAGGCGCGCGTGCAGGAGTTCGACACGTCCTGCTTCTCGGGCGAGTACGTCACGAGCGACGTGACCCCTGAGTACCTCGCCGCCCTCGAGTCCAGGCGATCGGACGACGCCAAGGCCCGGCGTCGCGGCGAGGGCAGCGACAGCGAGCACGGTGAGCGCGTCAAGCCCCGGGCCGTGCGCGCTGTCTGACCCCAGTTCCGCCCCATGCGGGATACCTCGGCCGTCACCTCCGATCCGCGCCGCGGACTCCTGCTCGACCTCTATGCCGCGGCGTGCTCCGCCGTTGAAGGGCGCCGGCTCGTCCGAGCCGTGCTCGCAACGCCCGAGCGCCGGGCGACGGGCCAGGACTGGTCGCTGATCGCGGTCGGGAAAGCGGCGGGTGCGATGGCGCTTGGCGCCCTCGATGTCCTGGGTCCCCTCGTCAAGCGCGGTCTCGTGATCTCGCGCGCGGGGCACCTCGACCCCGACCTCAAGCGCTGGCCCACGATCACGACCCTCGCCGGGGACCACCCGCTGCCCGGACCCTTGAGCCTCGCGGCAGGCGAGGCGCTCGATCGCTTCGCCGGCGAGACCCCTGCCGGCGAGCGCGTGCTGGTGCTCGTCTCGGGTGGCGCCTCGAGCCTCGTCGAGGTGCTCGCCGAGGGGATCACGCTCGAGGACCTGAAGCGCGTCAACACCTGGGGCCTCGCCTCCGGCGCGCCGATCGCGACCGTGAACGCGGTTCGAAGTCGCCTGTCGCGCCTGAAGAACGGCCGCCTCGCCGCGAAGCTCGCGCACGCGCGCGCAACGGCGCTCCTCATCTCCGACGTCGCCGGCGACGACCCCGCCGTGATCGGCTCGGGGCTCGTCGCCGCGATCGAGTCGACGATTCCCGCGGGACTGCCCGACTGGCTGACGCAGCTGCTGAAGCGCGTGGGGCCGGGACCCAAGGGCGCGACGCTGCCGTGCGAGGTCATCGGCACGCTCGATGCCGCGCTGGCGGCGGCGGTGCGCGCGGCGGACACGCGGGGCCTGAGTGCGCGCGTGCTGGCGCCCGCCGCGGCGGGCGACGTGCTCGCGGCGGCGAGTCGCTTCGCGCACGAGCTCGTGCTCACGACCGAGGACGTGCTCCTCTGGGGCGGGGAGACGACGGTGGAACTGCCCCCGAACCCGGGTCGCGGCGGCCGCAACCAGCAGTTCGCGCTCGCGGCGGCGCGGCTCATCGCCGGGCACGCGCGCCTGGTGCTCCTCGCCGCCGGCACCGACGGCTCGGACGGCAATACCGACGATGCGGGCGCGATCGTCGATGGCAGCACGCTGACACGCGCCGCGGGCGCGGGCCTCGAGGTCGAGGTCGCGCTCGCCGCGGCGAACGCGGGACCCT
>CAYNCY010000038.1:0-14568 GCA_964395195.1 uncultured Steroidobacteraceae bacterium | reverse complement strand
AGGTTCCAGGGATGCAGGTCCATCGCCGCCTCGGCAAAGAGCGCCGCGGCGTCGGGGTCGGACGGGTACTTTGCGACCAGCGCGCGCGCGCGGTCCCGGTAGGCGAGCGCGAGCGCATCGAAGTCGATGCGACGCCTGTTCGTGTAACGCGCCGCCAGCGCCCTGATGTAGTCACGTTCGGCCGGAGTCGAGTGCCGCGCGGCGAGCGCGCGGGCCTTGGCGATCGCCCGCGCGGCGCGCTCGATCTTCCCGGTTTCGGGCGGTGAGTTGATGTCAGCGCCGAGCGCGAGCGCAATCCCCCACCAGGCCATCGCGAGCGTCGGATCGAGGCGCGCCGCCTCGTGGAACGCGCGGCCCGCCTCCTCCTCGTCGTACGCGTAGACCAGCGTGAGGCCGCGATCGAACGCGGCCTGCGCGGCGGCGCTGTCGGTCGAGACCGGGTGGTGCACGACGGTGTAGGGTGCCATCGTCGCGACCACGGCGGTCGCAGGGGACCCGCTTGCGAGCGCCAGCAGCGTGCCGAGCCAGCTGGCGGCGCCCGGGAGCACGCGGGTTCCTCGTCGCATATTTCGGGCCTCGCGCCGGATACGCCTGCATGATAGTCCGCGGCCGGGCACGCTATCATCGGCCGATGCGGCTTTCGTTCGTGAAGATGCACGGCCTCGGCAACGACTTCATCGTGTTCGATGCCGCGACGCCCGCGCAGCTGCCTAGCACCGCGCAACTCGCGGCGCTGGCGAACCGGCACACCGGCATCGGCTTCGACCAGGCGCTCGTGCTGAGCCCCGCCCGCCGTCCGGACACGGTGGCGTACTACCGCATCTTCAATGCCGACGGTCGCGAGGTCGAGCAGTGCGGCAACGGCGCACGCTGCCTCGCGGCGCTGCTCGCGCGGCGGCTCGACCTCGGCCCCGGCGAGATCACGATGGACAGTCCCGCGGGACCGGTGCGTGCGCGCGTCCGTGCCGACGGTCTCGTCTCGGTGGCGATGGGTGTGCCCGCGTTCGCACCCGCTGCGCTGCCCTTCGACGCCGAGCGCGAGGCGCCTGCCTATCCGCTGCAGGTTGCCGGCGAGTCGATCGAGATCGGTGCGGTGTCGATCGGCAATCCGCACGCGGTGATTCGGGTGGCTGCCGTCGCGACCGCGCCGGTGGACAGGCTCGGCCCCGCGGTAGAGAATCATCCGCGGTTTCCACGCCGGACCAACGTCGAGTTCCTAGAGATCCTTACCCGTTCCCATGTCCGCCTTCGGGTGCACGAGCGTGGCGTCGGCGAGACGCAGGCCTGCGGCACGGGCGCCTGCGGCGCTGTCGCGGTTGGCCGACGACGCGGCTGGCTCGATGCGAACGTCGAGGTCGACGTGCCGGGCGGCCGACTCGCCGTCGAATGGCAGGAACCGACCGACTCGATCTGGCTCACCGGCCCCACCGCCACCGTCTTCGAAGGACACACCGATTTATGACCAACCCGCAGCCGAAGCTCGATCCGAAGACCGCCGTGAAGCCCGCCCGTCCTGACGAGGCGTCGGTGGCGGCCTTCCTCGCGGGTCACGCGGACTTCTTCGACCGGCACCCGACACTGCTCGCGCAGCTGAGGCTGCCGCACGTTCGTGGGGATGGCTCGACGGTGTCGCTGGTCGAGCGCCAGGTGGACGTGCTGCGCGAGCGGACGCGCGAGTTCGAGCTCAGGCTCAAGACCCTCGTCGACAACGGCCACGCCAATGATGCGCTCGCCGAGAAGATCCAGGTCCTCGCGAAGCGCCTCATCCACGCGCGTTCGGCGCGCCAGCGCCTCGCCGCGATCGAGTCGAGCCTGCGCGAGGATTTCGGGGTGCGCGAGTTCGTCATCCTGCTGACGCGCGCCGACGCCGAGGTCGCTGCCCTCGAGCAGCGTTACCTGCGCCACGTCCTCGTCGACGACGCGGGGCTGCGCTCGTTCGAGTCGTTGTTCGCCTCCGGCCGCCCGCGCTGCGGGCGCGTCCGCGACTCGCAGCGCGAGTACCTCTTTCCGGCGGCGGATACGACCATCGGCTCGGTCGCGCTCGTCCCGCTCGGCCAGAACGGCGCCCTCGGCCTGATGGCCATCGGCTCACCCGATGTCGATCACTTCAACCCGACGATGAGCACCGACTACCTCGCGCGGATCGGCGAGCTGATCGCGGCCGCCCTCGATGCGGCGCCGGACCGCCGCGCCTGAGCCGGCAGCCGGGCAGGAGTCCGAGCAGCAGGCGCTGATCGGGCGCTGGCTCGAGGTGCTCGGCGTCGAGCGCCGGCTCAGCCGGCACACCGACGCCGCCTACCGCCGCGACCTGGCGGCGTTCGTGAGCTGGTGCCGCCAGGCTGGCATCGAGCGCTGGCAGGACCTCGACGAGAGCCGGATCCGCGCGTTCGCCGCGGCCTCGCACCGCGGCGGCCTCGACCCCCGCTCGATCCAGCGGCGCCTGTCGGCGCTCCGGGGGTTCTTCGGCTTCCTGATCCGCGAAGGCGTTCTCGCCCGGAACCCCGCCCTCGACGTGCGCGCGCCGAAGGCGTCCAAGCGCCTGCCGCCCGCGCTCGACGTCGACCGGATGACCCACCTGCTCGAGGCCACCCCTGGCGACCCGGGCGGCCCGGCGCGCGACCCCGAGACCGAGGCGCTGCGCGTCCGGGACCTCGCGATCATGGAACTCTTCTATTCGAGCGGACTGCGTCTCGCCGAGCTCGTCGGCCTTGATCTTGGCGACATCGACCTCAGTGACCGGACTGTGCGCGTCCTCGGCAAGGGCTCCAAGACTCGGATCGTACCCGTCGGTGCGCAGGCCGTCGTGGCGCTGCGCGCGTGGCTTGCGCACCGTACCGGCATGGCCGTCGAGGGCAACGCGGTATTCGTCAGTCGCCACGGGCGCCGGCTCGGCGGGCGCGCGGTGGAGCTGCGGGTCGCCGCGTGGGCGCGCCGCCAGGGGCTCGACGTCAAGGCGTATCCGCACCTCTTCCGTCACTCGTTCGCGAGCCACCTGCTCGAATCGAGCCAGGACCTGCGCGGCGTGCAGGAGCTCCTCGGCCACGCGAACATCTCGACGACGCAGATCTACACCCACCTCGATTTCCAGCACCTGGCCCGCGTCTACGACGCCGCGCATCCGCGCGCCCGGCGCCGGACACGCTGAGGAGCGCACATGAGCGACGCATTCCCGGCCCACGGCACGACGATCCTGTCGGTGCGGCGCAACGGCATCGTCGCGATGGGCGGTGACGGGCAGGTCACGGTCGGCAACACCGTGATGAAGGGCAACGCCCGCAAAGTGCGCCGGCTCCACGACGGCGCCGTGCTCGCGGGTTTCGCGGGCGGGACGGCCGATGCGTTCACGCTGTTCGAGCGCTTCGAGGGGAAACTCGAGAAGTACGGCAACCTCGCGCGCGCGGCGGTCGAGCTCGCCAAGGACTGGCGCTCCGACCGGAGCCTCCGGCGCCTCGAGGCGCTGCTGTGCGTCGCCGACGCCACCGCCTCACTGATCATCTCCGGCAATGGCGATGTGATCGAGCCCGAGAACTCGCTGATGGCGATCGGCTCCGGTGGCCCGTACGCGCAGGCGGCGGCGCGCGCGCTCCTCGAGAACACCGATCTCGCTGCGCCCGTCATCGTCGAGCGCGCGCTCGGCATCGCGGCCGACATCTGCATCTACACCAACCGCAACTTCACGCTCGAACAGCTGCCGGCTGCCTAGGACCCGTATGTCGCAGATGACCCCGCGCGAGATCGTCCAGGAGCTCGACAAGCACATCGTCGGCCAGCGCGCGGCCAAGCGCGCGGTCGCGATCGCGCTTCGCAACCGCTGGCGCCGGATGCAGGTGGAGGGGCCGCTGCGCACCGAGATCACGCCCAAGAACATCCTGATGATCGGCCCGACCGGGGTCGGCAAGACGGAGATTGCCCGGCGCCTCGCGCGCCTCGCACGGGCGCCGTTCATCAAGGTCGAGGCCACCAAGTTCACCGAGGTCGGCTACGTCGGCCGCGAGGTCGACTCGATCATCAAGGACCTGATCGACATTGCCGTGACCGCGACGCGGGCGGAGGAGACCAACAAGGTCCGGCACCGCGCGGCCGATGCGGCGGAGGAGCGGCTGCTCGACGTGCTGCTGCCCCGGCCGCGTCCGTCCGGCTTCGAGCGGCCCGGGGCGGAGGAGCCGCCGCGCGATGCGGACTCGCGGCAGAAATTCCGCAAGATGCTGCGTGAGGGCGCGCTCGATGAGCGCGAGGTCGAGATCGAGCTCAAGGCGGCGATGCCGGGCGTCGAGATCATGGCGCCGCCCGGCATGGAGGAGATGTCCCAGCAGCTGTCCGCGATGTTCCAGAACATCGGCGGCAGCCGCACGCGCGCACGCAAGTTGAAGGTGAGTGAGGCGCTCAAGCTCCTCGTCGAGGAGGAAGCCGGCAAGATGGTGAACGAGGAGGAGATCAAGATCCTCGCGCTTCAGAACGCCGAGCAGAACGGCATCGTGTTCATCGACGAGATCGACAAGATCGCGCGACGCGGTGAGGCGCACGGCGCCGACGTGTCGCGCGAGGGCGTGCAGCGCGATCTCCTGCCGCTCATCGAGGGCACCACGGTCAGCACCAAGTACGGGATGGTGAAGACCGACCACATCCTCTTCATCGCGAGCGGCGCGTTCCACATGTCGAAGCCCTCCGACCTGATCCCGGAGCTGCAGGGACGCTTCCCGATCCGGGTCGAGCTCGACTCGCTCGCGGTCGAGGACTTCGTGCGCATCCTGACCGAGCCCGATGCGAGCCTGTGCCGGCAGTACCAGGCGCTGCTCGCGACCGAGGGCGTGACGGTCGAGTTCGCGGCCGACGGCGTGCGCCGTCTCGCCGAGATCGCCTTTCACGTCAACGAGAAGACCGAGAACATCGGCGCGAGGCGCCTGCATACGGTGATGGAGCGGCTGCTCGATGGCGTGTCGTTCGAGGCGGCCGATCGTGCCGGCTCCACGGTGCGGGTCGATGCGGCCTACGTCGACGCAACGCTCGGCGCGCTGGCGCGCGATGAGGACCTCAGCCGCTACATCCTGTAGCGCCGTCCGGCCGATGCGCCCCTAGAAGTGGGCGCGAAACGCGAAGCCGATGAAAGCGCCCGACACGACCGTGTCACCGCGCGTGTAGCCGAGCGTCACGTCGACACCGGAATTGTGGCCGAGGTCGGCAGTGCCGGTCGTCGTGAGCGTGTTCGACGTCGCGCCACTGAAATACTCTTCCTGGTGCGCGACGCCGAGGCTCACGATCAGGTCGTTGCGCTTCCAGCTCGCGCCCGCCTCCAGCTCCGACGACAGGAGCGTGTTCTGATGGCCGATGCGGCGCACGCCAATCGTCTCGAGCTCGCTGACCAGCGGGGCCTCGAGCTGCATGAACACGTTCTTGTCCGGGTGCAGCAGCGCCTCGACGATGCCGGTGTTGTCGCCGTAGCTGCAGTTCGCGTTCTTGTACTGGTAGCTCGTGAACGCGGCGTGGAATCCCCACACATCGCCCGCGTACGAACCGTGGCCGTTGAAGCCCTGGTTGGTGAGCTTGCAGGTCGCAACTGTCGGCGTCGTCGGCACCGGCACGACGGTGCCGTCCGCGAGTGTGATCGCCGAGGTGACGCTCAGCGACTCGAAGTCCGAGCGCCGATACATGCCGAGGATGCCGACGGTCCACGGCTTGAACCTCAGGTCCGCGCCGAGCTTGCCCTCGACGGCGGTCAGGATGTCGGAGGCCTGCCAGGTACCGACGGCACCCACCAGCGTCCAGTGCTTGAAGTCGTGGCTCGCGCCGAATTCGACGCCATTCGAATGGAAGCCGTTCGACAGCGTCTGCGAGTAGGCGCTCGAGTTCGCATCGAGCTTGACGCTCGTGGTCGGCGTCAGCAGGTAGCCGATCTCGACCTCGGCGCCGCGGTTGCTCTGCTGGTCGATCTCGGTGCCCGCGGCGAGCGTCCAGCGCGCGTTCCACGGCTCCTGCTCCTCTTCCTCGTCGTCGGCCGCGGCGAGCACCGGCTGGCAGGCCAGCAGCAGGAAGGCGGCAGTGAGAGGATAGCGGGCGAATCGGTGGATTTTCATGGCTCAGTCTCACACCGGGCACACGCTGCCCGACCCGTTCCATTTTGCCGAGTCTGCGAGTAGCTTGTCGCGCGCTAGCCCACAAAAATCCCGTAAAAAATGCCGCAACTGACGCCAACTGGCGACAGCGCACCGACCGAGATCCGGTTGCGCCGCCGCTCACGCCTGCTCGAGGTCGCCTTCCCGGACGGGGCGCGTTACGCGCTCAGTCTCGAGTACCTGAGGGTGCATTCACCGTCCGCCGAGGTGCAGGGCCACGGCCCCGGCCAGGACGTGCTGCAGATCGCAAAGGAGAACGTCGGGATCTCGCGCATGGAGCCCGTCGGGCACTACGCGATCCGGCTCGTCTTCGACGACGGACACGACACCGGCCTCTTCACCTGGAAGTATCTCAGGGAGCTCGGCGATGGCTTCGAGGGCCGCTGGGCGCGCTACCTCGAGCGACTCGAGCGCATCGGCTACGTCAGGAAGCCCGCAACGACCTGACGGCGGCCTTAAATCCGCTCAGGCCGAGGGGATGAAGTCCTCGTCGCCCTGTTGCACGCGCTCGAACTTCAGGAAGTCGTAGTAGCCGCACGTGGCGCCACTCGGGTAACGCCGGCACACGTTCGGGCGCGCCTCGTAGACCGTGCAGCGGCGCTTGTCGCGGTCGAAGAACTGGCACACCGACTTGAACACGTGATCGCGATGGTGCCGGAGCAGGCGCTCATCGAGCTCCTCGGTCTTGTAGCGGTAGGTGAAGCGCTTGCGCGCGTCGCTCGCGCTGATGTCGAAGTGCTTCGCGAGTCGCGCGATGTCGAAATCGCTCACCGGGATCCGGTCGTAGGAGCAGCAGTAGCCGGGACACTTGGAGCAGTCGTAGCGAACCTTCATTGGCCCTCGATGATGAACTCGGCAGCACGCGCCGCGACCATGATAGCCGCTGCGCCGGGACTTGCGCTCGGTGCGCGTGGCATCACGGATGCGTCCACGATCCTGAGTCCCTGGACGCCGTGCACCTTGAGGCGCGCATCGACCACCGCATCCGGATCGTCCGCGCGCCCCATCCGACAGGTGCCGCTCGCGTGCCCGAGCGGCCGCGCATTCGCGCGGATCCAGTCGGTGAGCGCCGCGCCGCTCCCATCGGCGGGACCGATGTCGGCCTCCCCCTCGATCAGCGTGTCGAGTGGCGAGGTCATGCACAGCCGCCGCGCGACATGGAGCCCGGCGGACAGCACGTCGATCTCCTTCGGATCCGACAGCATCAGGTGCTCGACCCTCAGACGATCGTCGACTCCGGGCCCGCCGAGCCGCAGTCGCCCGCGCGAGCCGGGTCGGCGCGCATGCACCGAGAGGGTGAGTCCGGGTTCCGCGGCGAGCGCGGGCCCCGCCGGACCCCCGAGCAGTGCCGCCGGGGTGAGATGGAGGGCGAACGCGGGCGCCGCGGAGCGCTCGACACTCATCCACGCCGAGGCCGTGACCGCAGGCTCGCCGAAGATGCCGCGACGCGCCAGGCGCCAGTTGAGGTAGTGCGCGAGCGCGAGCGGCAGCCGGCGGTCGCGACGGCGAAGCGCCGCCGTACGCAGCCGCGCGCTGACGCGCAGGCCCGCGTGGTCGCTGAGGTTCCCACCGACCCCGGCGAGCGCGTGGCGGGGCGCGATGCCGACGCTTGCGAGGAGCCCGGGCGGCCCGATGCCGGACACCATCAGGAGCTTCGGCGAGCCGAACACGCCCGCCGCGAGCACGACCTCGGCGCGCGCACGGATCTGCAGGTCCTGCCCGTCGCGTCGCGCGAAAACGCCGATGCAGCGCCGGCCGCCGAGCTGCAGCGACAGCACGCGCGTGCGCGTCAAGAGCGTGAGGTGGCGATCGCGCAGCCGCGGGCGCAGCCACACGTCCGCTGCGCTCGCGCGCCGACCGCCCGCGAGCGTCAGTCGCGTCAGGTGGGCGGACACGAGCTCGCTCGGGTCGCCGGGCGCGAGCGTCGGCATGTGGAGCTTCGCGCAGGCGGCGAGGAAGGCCTGCGTCGGCTCCGCCGTTGGATCGGCCGTCTCGAGCGCAAGCGCTGCGGACAGCACGCCTTCGCTCCCGTGCTCGAGCCGCGCGAACACGGGAGCGACGTCTGCATGGGACCAGCCGGTCGCCCCGAGCTCGGCCCATTCGTCGTAGTCGCTCGCGAAGCCCGGGTCGTACACGAGCGCATCGAGCGAGCGGGCGCCGCCGATGCCGCGCGGCATTGCCCACTCGAGCGTGCGGCCGCCAGCGGTGGGATCGGGTTCGGAGCAGATCGTCCCGCTGCCGGCGTGCCGCGGCGCAACGAGTGCGGCAGCGGGGAGCCGCGCGAAGGGGTGCTCGCGCCGCTCGCCGGCCTCGATGAGGACGACCGTGCGCCCGGGGGCCGCGAGCGCGGCGGCGACGACGGAACCGGCGGGGCCAGCGCCGACGACGACGTAATCGGCTTCCATCACCGCATTGAGCCGCTTACGCAGCGCGATGACAAGCGCCGTTCGCGGCCATCACGCCCGCACGGCGCACGGCCGGTCGCCGTGTCGCCGCGCTCGTGTCCGCCTCAGGCGGGTTCGGGATCCGAACCTTCGTTCACGCCCTCGAAGAGCGGCGTCGACAGGTAGCGCTCGCCGGTGTCCGGCAGCATCGCGAGGATGACGCTCCCCTCCGGGGCTTTCTCGGCGACCTTGAGGGCCGCGAAGAACGTCGCGCCCGAGGAGATACCGACGAAGAGGCCCTCCTTCTGCGCGAGCGCCCGCGCCGTCGAAATGGCCTCGTCGTCCGCGACCGGGATGTTGTCGTCGAAGACGCTGCGATCGAGCACGGCCGGCACGAAGTCCGGCGTCCAGCCCTGGATCTTGTGCGGCTTGAACTCGGCGCCGGTCAGGAGCCGCGCGTTCGCGGGCTCAGTGATGACGATCTTCAGCTCGGGCCGGCCCTTCTTGAGCACCTGGCCGGCACCCGTGATCGTGCCGCCCGTGCCCCAGCCGGAGACGAAGTAGTCGAGCCGCTTGCCGGCGAAGTCGAGCAGGATCTCCGGGCCCGTCGTCTGGCGGTGGTAGGCCGGGTTCGCCTCGTTCTCGAACTGCCGGGCGAGGAACCAGCCGTGCTTTTCGGAGAGTTCCTTGGCCTTGCGCACCATGCCCTGGCCGCGCTCGGCGCCGGGGGTCAGGATCACCTTGGCGCCGAGGCCGCGCATGATCTTGCGGCGCTCGATCGAGAACGTGTCGGCCATCACCGCGACGAAGGGGTAGCCCTTCGCGGCGCAGACGAGCGCGAGCGCGATGCCGGTGTTGCCGGAGGTCGCCTCGACCACCGTCTGGCCGGGCTTGAGCGTGCCACGGCGTTCCGCGTCCTCGATGATGCCGATCGCGAGCCGGTCCTTCACCGAGGCACCGGGATTGAAGTACTCGACCTTCACGTACATCGTGACGTGCTTCGGGGCGAGGCGATTGATGCGCACCACGGGGGTGCGGCCGATCGTCCCGAGGATGTTGTCGTAGATCATGGCCAGTTCCTGCGGCTGAACGGATATGGGCCGTAGAGTATGCCGTGCGCCCCTGAACTGCGTCCTCCCGGTGAGCATGAGGCCATAACGATCGGTTCTTTGGGCCGGGGTAGCCGCCCTCCCCGGAAGGGCGGTAGATTGGCGAATGAGCGCTTTTCCGCCCGAAACCCCGTCGGTGGCCCGCCAGGTCCCGCTGCCTTCGCCCTTCGTTTTGCGGGGCGGCGGCGTGCTGCACGGGGCCAGCGTCGCGGTCGAGACCTACGGCCGGCTGTCCCCGGCGCGGGACAACGCGGTGCTCCTCTTTACGGGTCTGTCGGCTTCGGCGCACGCGGCGTCCCACCCGGGTGATCCGAGTCCGGGCTGGTGGGAGTCGATGATCGGCCCCGGCAAGGCCCTCGACACCGACCGGTACTGCATCGTCTCGGTCAACTCGCTCGGCAGCTGCTTCGGATCGACGGGCCCGGGCTCCACCGACCCGGCGACCGGCACGCCCTACGCGGGCACCTTCCCCGAGCTTCGGATCGAGGACATCGCGAGCGCGAGCCAGGCGGCGGTCGAGGCGCTCGGCATCGAGCGGCTGCACGCCGTCATCGGTACCTCGCTCGGCGGCATGACGGTGCTCGCGCACGCGGCGCTCTTTCCCGGCAAGACCCGGTTCATCGCGTCGGTCTCGGGGGCGCTGCGCGCGAGTGCAGGTGCCGTCGCGACCCGGAGCCTCCAGCGCGAGATCGTCGGCTCCGCGCTCACCGGCACCGCCGGCGCTCCCTCGGTCTCGCAGGCCATGCGCTGGGCGCGCAAGGTCGGGATTCTTTCCTACGTCGGCGGCGACCTGCTCGAGCAGCGCTACGGCCGCGACCAGACGGAGCCCTTTGCCGGGCGACCGTCGGGCACGGCCTTCGAGGTCGAGAACTGGCTCGAACACCTCGCGCAGAAATTCGACCGGCAGTTCGACCCGTGGGCGTACTGGTTCATCTCGCGGGCGATGGACCTGTTTGATTTCGGCGACCACGGCGCGGGCGCCGGCAGCGAGCAGAGCGGCCAGCGGCGCACGGCCGCCAGCATCGAGCGCGCCGCGGCGAGCCTCAGGGTCGAGGGCGCGCTCGTCATCGGCGTGCACGAGGATCTGTTGTTTCCGCTACCGCAGCAGCGCGAGGTCGCCGCCGCGCTCAAGGGCGCCGGCATCGATACCGAGTTCGTGGAATTGCGTTCGCCCTACGGTCACGATGCCTTCCTGACCGAGACCGCGCTCTTCACACCGGTCCTGCGGACTTTTCTGGCGCGAGGCCAAGGAAGCGCCACGTCTCGTCGGTCGCATCGAGCTCCCGACTCACTCGCCCGATGAGCCACTCGCCCGCATAGCGCAGTCCCCCGGGCCACGCATGCCCGCCCCCGTCGACCTGATACAGCCGCACCTCGGCATCGCCCGCGCAGCCGACCGCGTGATGCACGGTGAGCTGCGTGCCGTCGTCGGCGACGCGATCGAGTGGCGGGTCGGCGCGCTCGGACTCGCAGTGCGCGGCGCTCATGAAGAAATCGAACGTGGCCTGCGCGCCGATCACGTGGCCGCGCGAGGCGCCGAGCACCGACACGGCGCCGCCGTCCCACGGCACGATCGGGTCGCTGGTGCCGTCGATGAGCGCGAGCCGGCGGATGCCCTGGGCATCGCAGTGCGGCTTCACGTCGGCGCCGAGGCTCGCGGCGACCGCGACGAACCCCTTGAAGACGTCGGCGGCATCGCAGGCGAGCCGCAACGTCATCATTCCGCCGTTGGACATGCCGGTCACGACGACTCGTGCCGGATCGACGGAGAAGCGCTGCTCGAGCGAAGCCACGAGCGCGCGCAGGAAGCCGACATCGTCGACCTCGTCCCGGACGGCGCGCGAGCGCAGGTCCTGGCGACCGTCGTTCCAGCCATGCCCGACGCCGTCGGGATACACGACGATCGCGCCCGTCTCGTCGGCGCGGCGATTGAAGCCGTGCTGGGTCAGCTCTTCCATGCTGGCGCCACCGCCACCGCCGCCGTGCAGCACGAACAGCAGCGGCGCCGCGTTCTCGGGTTTGTGCGCCGGTACGTAGAGCCGGTAGGTCCGCTCGCGGCCACCGAAGGTGATGGACTCGCAGCGCGTTTCGGGCGCCCGTGCTCCCAGGTCCTCGCAGCGGGGCTCCGCGAACGCGGGCCCTGTGGACGCGCCTAGCAGCCAGAGCGTGGCGAGGAGGCCCCCGAACACGGGGTGATGCAATGCAGCAGGTTGGCGCGAGCGGTACAATTCCACGGTTACCACGACCAAAGACGAGCCGATGTCTGCCCCTCCCGAGAAGCGCGCCGCCGGCGAAACGGTTGACTTCGGCTACGAGCGGGTCGCCCGCGAGGCCAAGGCCGGACGCGTCCGCGCCGTGTTCGATTCCGTCGCCGACCGCTACGACATCATGAACGACGTGATGTCGCTCGGCATCCACCGGCTGTGGAAGCGCTTTGCGCTCAGCCAGACGGGGCTCAAGCCCGGCCAGCGGGCGCTCGATGTCGCCGGTGGCACGGGCGACATCGCGGCCGGCCTCGCGCGCCAGGTCGGCCCCACCGGCCAGGTGGTGCTCTCCGACATCAATGCCGCGATGCTCGCGCAAGGCCGCGACCGGCTGCTCGATGCCGGCTACGCGCGCACCGTCGAGTGCGTGCTCGCCAATGCCGAGCAGCTGCCGTTCGCCGACGGCAGCTTCGACTGCATCACGATCGGCTTCGGCCTTCGCAACGTCACCGACAAGCCGAAGGCCCTCGCCTCGATGTACCGGGTGCTGAAGCCGGGCGGTCAGCTGCTCGTGCTCGAGTTCTCGACCCCGGTCGCGCCGGGACTCAAGCCCGTCTACGACCTCTACTCCTTCAAGGTGCTGCCGGCGCTCGGCAGGATGATCGCGGGGGACGCCGACAGCTACCGCTACCTCGCCGAATCGATCCGCACGTTCCCGGACCAGGCGACGCTCGGCGCGATGATGCAGGCCGCGGGTTTCGAGGGCTGCCGTCACCACAACCTGACCGGTGGCATCGTCGCCGTGCACCGCGGCTGGCGCTACTGATGGCCGGCCCAAACCTCCTCGCGCCGTTCGAATCGCTCGTCAATCGCAACATCGCCGCCTCGACGCCGGCGCGCGAGATCCTGAAGTCGCTCGCCGGGCGTGCCTTCGCGATCGAGGTCGGCACGCCGCTCGGCGGCCGCCTGGTGCGCCTGCGCCTCCTGGCGGGCGAGTCCGGCCTCAGTGTCGCCAGCAACGAGGAACCCGCGGATGCGACCGTCAGCGGGACGCCGCTCGCGCTCGCTTCGCTCCTCGCCGACCGCACACCCGGCCGGATCCGCGCCGCCGGCGTGACGATCGGCGGCGATGCGGAGATCGCGCAGTCGTTCGAGAAGCTCCTCGGCTACGCGCGCCCGGACCTCGAGGAGGAACTCGCGCGCCTCGCGGGCGACGTGCCCGCGCACTACGTCGCCTCCGCCGCGCGCGGCGCCCTCGAGTTTGCGCGACGTGCCCGCGACTCCTTCGCGCGCAACGTCGGTGAGTACCTCACCGAGGAGAGCCGCGACCTCCTGCCGGCCGCCGAGCTCGAGGTGTTCCTCGGCGACGTCGATCGCATCCGCGAGGACGTCGACCGCGCCGAATCCAGGCTCGCGCAGATCGAGCGCCAGCTCCGCGCAGGTGCCCGATGATCAGCCTCAAGGTCGCGGTGCGGCTCCTCGAGATCCAGCGCGTGCTCGTGCGCCACGGGCTCGATGAGTTCGTGAGCGCCACTCATCTCTACCGCCCGCTCAGGTTCATGTACTTCCTGCAGCCCTCGACCTGGTCAGAGCGCAGGCGCCACGGCTCGCGCGGCGAGCGCTTGCGGCTCGCCGCGGAGGAACTCGGACCCATCTTCATCAAGTTCGGACAGGCAGTATCGACGCGACGCGACCTCTTGCCTGCCGACATCGCCGATGAGCTCGCCAAGCTCCAGGATCGCGTCCCGCCCTTCCCGGGCGCCGAGGCCCGCGCTGCCATCGAGAGCGCGCTCGGCGGCCCGGTCACGGCGTTCTTCGGTAGCTTCGAGGAGAACCCGCTCGCCGCGGCATCGATCGCCCAGGTCCACGCCGCAACGCTGAAGGACGGCCGCGAGGTCGTGGTCAAGGTGCTGCGCCCCGGCATGCGCGAGGTAATCCGCCGCGACCTCGACGTGCTCTATGCGCTCGCGCGCCTGGCGGTGCGTTTCGTGCCGGATGCTTCGCGCTTGCGGCCGCTCGAGGTCGTCGCCGAATACGACAAGACGATCAACGACGAGCTCGATCTCCTGCGCGAGGCGGGCAACGCCGCGCAGCTGAAGCGCAATTTCGCGGGCTCGCAGCTTCTCTACGTTCCCGAGGTCCACTTCGAACTCTCGCGCCCCAACGTGCTCGTGCTCGAGCGCATCCGCGGCATCCAGATCAGCGAGACCGAGCGGCTGCGCGCCCTCAACGTCAACGTGAAGAAGCTCGCGGAGAATGGCGTCGAGATCTTCTTCACGCAGATGCTCCGGCACAACTTCTTCCATGCCGACATGCATCCCGGCAACATCTTCGTGCTGGCCGAGGATCCCGCGAACCCGCGCTACGCCGCAGTCGACTTCGGCATCGTCGGCACGCTCGATCCGAAGGACCTCGAGTACCTGGCCGGCAACTTCCTCGCGTTCTTCGACCGCGACTACCGCCGGATCGCGGAGCTGCACATCGAGAGCGGCTGGGTGCCGGCGGGCACGCGCGTGCAGGAACTCGAAGGCGCGGTGCGCACCGTCTGCGAGCCGATCTTCGACAAGCCGCTCTCGGAGATCTCCTTCGGCCTCGTGCTGCTCCGGCTCTTCGACATCGCGCGACGCTTCCGGATGGAAGTGCAGCCGCAGCTCGTGCTGCTGCAGAAGACGTTGCTCAACATCGAGGGTCTCGGCCGGCAGCTCTACCCCGAGCTCGACCTGTGGACGACGGCGCAGCCGTTCCTGAGATAGTGGTCGGC
>CAYNCY010000037.1:0-14777 GCA_964395195.1 uncultured Steroidobacteraceae bacterium | reverse complement strand
TTCCGATCTAGACGCACGGCAAGGGTGCCCGAGCCCCAGGACAACGACCAGCCGCTCCCGCCATGCCCGTAGTTGTGCACGACGGTGGACCGGCCGACCTGCTCGATCTCGACCCGCGGCCCTTGCGGGCGGAACGGCCGGGTACAGACTGTGATCTCGGTAATGCGATCGACGCTGGCCTGGGGTCGCGCCAGCTCGAGCATCGGCGGCCTCGAGCTCGAGGTCGGGACGGTGCAGCCCGCGAACGCCCCCGCCAGCATCGTTGCCCCCGTGCCCACCAGCAGCTCGCGCCGCCCGATCAATCGTTGCACCGGCTGACCCCCCGCTCGAGACTTGCTCTGACAGACCGAAGCGACCGACCCGCAGGGTTACTGGACCGCATGGCCGCGGCAGGCGCCCCTGCGACGGGTTTTCGAGGCGAAGCCTGCGTATATGACTTGGCTTCCGTCCCGCGCTCGGGCTCAATATGCGCAACGGGCGCGCACCTGACAAGAGGCTCCGGGCGACGCTCGGGCCGCGAACTGCCAGCCGGCAGGAACGCGCCCTCGACCCGGAGAATTTCGCGTTGACCCACGACAAACTCGATCGCCCGCTGCGCATTGGCTTCATCGGCAGCGGCTTCATCGCGCGCTTTCATGCGCGTTCGTTCCTGAGCGTTCGCAATGCCGAGATCCGCGGCGTATTCAGTCCGACGCAGGCAAACCGGGATGCGCTCGCACGGGATGTCACGGCCCTGGAACTTGGGCAGTGCACGGCGCACGCGACCCTCGAAGCCCTGCTCGCCTCCGACATCGACGCCATCTGGCTCCTGTCCCCGAACGACACGCGCCTCGAGACGATGCGCGCAATCGTCACCGCCGTGCGCGAAGGGCGGAGCCGCGTTCGGGCGGTGGCCTGCGAGAAGCCGTTGGCACGCTCGCTCGCCGAGGCCCGCACGATGCTCGGCCTCGCCGAGTCGGTCGGCCTCCTGCACGGCTACCTCGAGAACCAGGTGTTCGCGAGCGGCGTCGAGCGCGGCAAGGAGATCATCTGGCGGCGGGCCGTACCCGCGGCCGGCCGGCCGTACCTCGCACGCGCGGCCGAGGAGCATTCGGGGCCGCACGAGGCGTGGTTCTGGCAGGGGCGCCGGCAGGGCGGCGGCGTGCTCTCGGACATGATGTGCCACAGCATCGAGGTCGCGCGCTACCTCCTGTCCGACCCGACCGAGCCGCGAGATGCGCTTCGGCCGGTGCGCGTGCAGGGCCACGTCGCCAACCTCAAGTGGACCCGGCCGCTGCACGCGGCGGCGCTCAAGGAGCGCTACGGCGCGGAGGTCGATTTCACGCGTCGACCGGTCGAGGATTTCGCGCGCGGCACCATCGAGCTGCAGCTCCCCGATGGCGGCACCGCGATCATCGAGGCGACGACGTCCTGGGCCTACGTCGGCGCGGGCTTGAGGCTCGACATCGACCTGATGGGTCCGGAGTACTCGCTGCAGGCGAGCACGCTGGACTCGGGCCTCAAGGTCTTCTTCTCGCGCGCGATCGCCGGCGCCGACGGCGAGGACCTCGTCGAGAAGCAGAATGCGGAACAGGGCCTGATGCCGGTCATCGAGGACGAGGCCGGCACGTATGGATACACGGGCGAGAACCGCCACATGGTCGAGTGCTTTCGCCGCGGCGTCCTGCCGCGCGAGACCTTTACCGACGGCGTGGCGGTCGTTGAGCTCGTGATGGCGCTCTATAAGTCAGCGGAGGAGGGGCGGATGCTGAGCCTCCCGGATGCAAGCCTCGAGACCTACCTCCCGCCGGCGATGCGCGACTGAGTGATGCCCATGCAACACACGCTCCCGCAACGAAAGACAGCAATCGCCGCGGCAACGGGAGGGGCACCGTGAAGGCGCTTCGCAGCCATCTCCCCGGCGGACCCGAAACGCTGGTCCTGGACGAGGTTCCGGAGCCACCGGTGGGTCCGGGAGAAGTGCGGGTCGCGGTCAAGGCCTGTGGGGTGAACTTTCCGGACCTGCTGATCATCCAGGACCTGTACCAGTTCAAGCCGCCACGGCCGTTCGCGCCCGGAGCCGAAGTCGCTGGCACCGTCGATGCGATCGGGGACGGGGTCGAACGCGTGCGCCCCGGCGACCGGGTCGTCTTGAGCCCGGTCGGGAACGGGATGGCCGAGAAGGCCGTCGGCAAGGCCGGCGACTGCTGGAAGATCCCGGACTCCATGCCCTTCGATGAGGCGGCGGCACTTCTCGTGACCTATGGCACGTCCCAGCACGCGCTCTACGACCGCGCGCGACTCCGCCAGGGCGAGACGCTCCTCGTGCTCGGCGCGGCCGGGGGCGTCGGGCTCGCTGCGGTGGAGCTCGGCAAGGCCGCCGGCGCACGCGTCGTCGCGGCCGCCTCGAGTCCCGAGAAGCTCGCGCTCGCGCGCGCCCACGGGGCCGACGAGGGCGTCGAATACCCCGGCACCCTCGACAAGACCTCGGCCCGGGCACTCACCGATCGCCTCAAGGCCGCGTGCGGTCGCGACGGCGCGCACGTGATCTACGATCCGGTCGGCGGCGACTACACCGAGGCCGCCTTGCGCGCGATCGCCTGGGAGGGCCGCCACCTCGTCGTCGGATTCACGGCCGGAATTCCGAAGCTGCCGCTCAACCTCACGCTGCTGAAGAGCTGCCAGGTCATGGGCGTGTTCTGGGGTGCCTTTGCCGCCCGCGAACCTGCCGCGCACGCCGCAAACGTCACGGCACTCATGCAACTCTATGTCGACGGCAAGATTCGCCCCGCGATCACCGAGCGTTTTCCACTCGAGCGCGGCGGCGAGGCGATTGGCCGACTCGGCGCCCGCGGCGCCCGTGGCAAGATCGTCGTGACGATAGGATGATCCGCCGTCACCCACCGGTGACCCGCGGCCGGATCGCCAGAGGCGATCGCGCTCCCGGCCCCGACTTTTCCACGAGGACACGCCCGGCATGGACCTGAACTATTCGGCCGACGAGGAAGCCTTCCGGACCGAGGTGCGCGAGTTTCTCGGCAAGGAACTTCCCGAAGAGCTCAGGCGCAAGGTGCGCCTTGGCCGAGGCCTCTCCAAGGACGACATGGTCGGCTGGCAGAAACTGCTTTACCGCCGTGGCTGGGGCGCGGGCATGTGGCCGACCGTGTATGGCGGGGCCGCCTGGAGTGTTGTCCAGCAGCACATCTTCGACGAGGAATGCGCCGCGGCCTGCGCGCCCGCGCAGATCCCGTTCTCGCTCAGGATGGTCGCGCCGGTGCTGATGAAGTTCGGCAGCCCCGCGCAGCGCGCGCGGTTCCTGCCGCGGATCGTCGCGGGCGAGGACTGGTGGTGCCAGGGTTACTCGGAACCGGGCGCCGGCTCCGATCTCGCTTCGCTCAGGACCAGCGCGGTGCGCCAGGGCGATCACTACCTCGTCAACGGCCAGAAGACGTGGAACACCCTCGGCCAGTATGCCGACTGGATCTTCTGCCTCGTGCGGACCAGCAGCGAGAGCCGCCCGCAGGAAGGGATCTCGTTCCTGCTCATCGACATGAAGAGCCCGGGGGTCAGCGTCCGCCCGATCGGTATCCTCGGCGCCAAGCACGAGATCAACGACATCTTCTTCGAGAACGTGCGTGTTCCGGTCGAGAACCTCGTTGGCGAGGAGAACAAGGGCTGGACGTACGCGAAATTCCTGCTGCTGCACGAGCGCACCAACAACGCGGCGATCGGCACCTGCAAGCGCAGCCTCGCGCGCCTCAAGGAAATCGCCGCCGCACAGCCGAGCGGCGGCGGCACGCTGCTCGAGGATGTGCGCTTTCGCGACCGCATCGCGCGCGTCGAGCTTGACCTGATGGCGCTCGAAGTCACGAATCTGCGCGTGCTGTCGGCGGCGGCGAGCGGGGCGGGAGCACCCGGGCCCGAGGTGTCGCTCCTCAAGATCAAGGGTTCGGAGATCATCCAGCAGCTCGCGGAGCTGCAGATGCATGCGCTCGGGCATGACGCGCTGCCGTCGATTCCTGCGAGCCTCGACGTCGACTGGGTGCCCGAGGCGCTGCTTGCCGAGCACTACGCCGAGTACGCGCCACCCTCGAGCGCGCAGTATCTCAACTACCGCAAGAGCTCGATCTACGCAGGCTCGAACGAGATCCAGCGAAACATCATCTCCAAACTCGTGCTGGGCCTCTGAAGGAAGCGCACCGTGGACTTTCGTTATTCCGAAGAGCAGCTGACCCTCAAGGACACGCTCCAGAAGTTCATCGCGCGCGAGTACACGTTTGAACGCCGCCGTGAGTTCGCACGCGCGGAGCCCGGCTTCTCGCGCGACGCCTGGCGCCAGTACGCCGAGCTCGGGCTGCTGGCGCTCCCGCTTCCGGAGGACCACGGGGGCCTCGGCGGAACGGGCATCGACGTCATGATCGTGATGGAGGAGTTCGGCCGCGGCCTCCTGCTCGAACCCTATGCCAGCAGCATCATCCTCGGCGGCGGCGTCCTCGCGAACTCGGCATCTGCCGGCAGCGATCGGCTGGCCGGAGTGATCGCGGGGGAGACGCTGCTCGCGCTCGCCGCCTACGAGGCGAAAGGGCGCTACGACCTCGCGCACGTCGAGTGCTCGGCGACCCCGACGAACGGTGGATGGACACTGTCCGGTCGCAAGGCGGTCGTTCTCGACGGCCCGTCGGCCGACTGCTTTCTCGTGTCCGCGCGAACGGGCGGCGCATCGACCGACCGCACCGGGATCTCGCTCTTCCTCGTTCCGAAGGGCGCCAAGCGACTCAAGGTCTACGGCTATCCGACCCAGTCGGGCGGCCGGGCGGCGGATCTCGAATTTTCGGGAGTCGCCGTCGATGCGGGCGCGCTGATCGGCCCCCCGGGTCAGGCGTTCGGGATCCTCGAAGCGGCGGTCGATCAGGGTATCGCGGCACTCTGCGCCGAGGCGCTCGGCATCATGTCGGCTCTCAATCAGGCGACGCTCGAGTACTTGAAGACGCGCAAGCAGTTCGGAGTGCCGATCGGAACCTTCCAGGCGCTGCAGCACCGCATGGCCGACATGTTCATCGCCGCCGAGCAGGCCCGCTCGATGGTGATCATTGCGGCGCTGCACTCGCGCGACGCGGATGCTGACGCGCGTCGACGCGCTGTCTCCGGCGCCAAGGCGTACGTCGGCGAAGCCGCGCGCTTCGTCGGCCAACAGGCCGTCCAGCTGCACGGCGGTATGGGGATGGTCGACGAGCACGTCATCAGCCACTACTTCAGGCGGCTGACGATGATCGAGCTCAGCCTCGGCGACTCGGACTTCCATCTCGGTCGCTTCAGCGCGCCCCCAACTTGACGCGCGTATCGGGCGCGCCGGTTGCGGCGACGCTCCGCTGTCACAATTGCAGGCTCCGACGGGCGATGAAACAATCGCCCCATTCGGCGCTGGCGCAATGCCTGTCATCGAACCGTCGCAATGAACTCCGATAGGCCGTCGCCGGCCGCCGCAGGACACCGAGACACATGAAGCAGATTGCCGAGATGGCCCGCTCGATCGATGTCGTGCTCGAAACCGACGTGCTAGTCGTCGGCAGCGGCCCCGGCGGGCTCGCCGCCGCGCTCGCCTCTGCTCGCGCCGGTGCCACGACCGCGCTCATCGACCGCAATGGTTGCTTTGGCGGGAACATTACCCAGGTCGGCGTCGAGGGTTTCGCGTGGTATCGCCACGAGCACACCGTCGACTGCGAAGGCATCGGCATCGAATTCGAGACGCGTGCCAAGGCGATGGGCGCGGCGATGCCGGAGCCGCAGTCGCTGAGTCATGCGCTCGATGCCGAGATGTTCAAGTGGGTCGCTGACGTCCTTGTCGAGGAGGCGGGCGTCACACCTCTGCTGCACCGGCTTTGCGTCGCGCCGATCATGGAGGGAAAGGCTCTGCGCGGCGTGATCACCGAAAGCAAGGCGGGCCGCGAAGCCATCCTCGCGAGGCGCGTGATCGACGCGACGGGCGATGCGGACATTGCCACACGGGCCGGCGCTCCGGTCCACAAGACGCCGAAAGAGAAGATGATGGCGGCGTCCGTGATGTTCTCGATGTCCGGCGTCAACAAGCGGGGCTTCATCGATGCCGTGAAGGCGGATCCCCAGACCTACGCGGACTGGTCGGGCAACGGGGAGTGGGACTACGAAACGACGGGCAAAGAGGACAAGATGTTCTCGCCCTTCCTGCGCAAGCCGTTCCAGAAGGCACTCGACGCCGGCATCATCCCGCCCTATCTCAAGACGATCGCAGGCACCTGGGGCACGGTGACCGACCAGGGGGACCTCACGTACCTCAACCTCGTCCACATACCCGAGATTGATGGCACGGATCCCGGTGACCTGACGCGCGGCGAGATGCGCGGCCGGCGCGAGGCGATCTACGCGGTCGAGGCTCTCAAGAAGTTCATGCCGGGGTGCGAGGGCGCGAAGCTCCGGAACTTCGGCATGACGCTCGGCATCCGCGACACGCGCAAGATCGACGCGCTCTACAACCTGACCGGCCAGGACGTCCGCGAACAGGCCCGCTTCGACGACGCGATTGGCATCTTCCCGGAATTCATCGACGGCTACGGTTTCCTGATCCTGCCGACGACCGGTCGTTACTGGCACGTGCCTTACCGCGCGCTGGTGCCAAAGGGTGTCGAGAACCTGCTGGTCGCCGGGCGCTCGATCGGCGGGGACTACGTCTCGCACGCCTCGGCGCGCAACATGATGTGCTGCGCGGTGGGAGGGCAGGGTGCGGGCGTAGCGGCTGCCATTTCGCTCCAGCGCGACGAGCCGTTCGACCGCCTCGACATCGGCGCGGTCCAGAAGGAACTTGCGCGCCAGGGCGCTCGGTTCCGGTGAGCGGCGGTCCCACGGGCTCGAGCGCCAACCCGGGCGGCGAGCCGTCGCCGCTGCGCTGGTGGGTGCTCGGGCTTGCGGCGCTGACGATCTTCAGCAGCTACTACGAGTCGGATGCCATGGGTCCGATCGCGGACCTGCTCGGGCGGCAACGGGGCTTCACGCAGTCCCAGATCGGTGACCTGACGGCGGTCATCAGCCTGCCGAACGTCGTGCTCGCGTTATTCAACGGCCTGATGATCGACAAGTTCGGCCCGGCCCGCGTGACGCTCTGGGCCGCGGCGATCGGGGTCGTTGGCGCCGTGATGACCGCGATCGGCGAGCCGTACGACCTCATGTGGCTCGGCCGGTTCGTGTTCGGCATCAGCGAGGGCGCCATCTTCATCTCGCTGATCGCGGGCCTCGCGCAGTGGTTCCCGCGCAGCGGCATCGCGCTCGCGACAGCGGTGTTCCTGAGCCTCGCCCGCATTGGTTCGTTCTCGCTCGACACGTCGCCGACCTGGGCGCGCCCGCTCTACGACAGCGGCTGGCAGGCGCCGCTGTGGCTCGGCGCCGGGATCACGGGGCTCGGGCTCGCGGCCGCGCTCGCGTACCGCTACCTCGACACGCGACGCATCGCGCTGGCATCGACGCCAACTGCGGCCGCCGAGCGCATCGACTGGTCGTCCCTGTTCAGGTTCGACGCATCGTACTGGTACATCCTCGGCCTTCACGTCCTTTACGCCGCCGTGTTCTTTCCGTTCCGCCAGACCTTTGCGATCGAGTACCTGCAGCATGCCAAGCACCTGTCACTGCAGGCCGCGGGTAGCGTGAACTCGGGCGTGTTCGCGACGGCGGTCATCGCGACACCCCTGTTCGGGCTCCTCGCCGACCGGATCGGGCACCGGGCGCTCCTCCTGATCGGTGGCACCGTGCTCTTGCCGGTCACGTTCATCGTCCTCGGGACGACCGACCTGCCGCCGTGGTTCTCGACCGCGCTGATGGGCGTGAGCTTCGCGCTGGTGCCCGCGATCATCTGGCCGTCGACCACGCTCATCGTCGATCCGAAGCGTCTCGGCACGGCGCTCGGCGTGATCACGCTCCTGCAGGCCCTCGGCCTCTGGGGCTCGAATCGCCTGGCGGGTCGAATCGCGGACGCCGCCGGGGCGAGCGCCACGAACCCCGGCGGCTATACGTCGATGCTCTGGTACTTCGGGCTCCTCAGCCTCACGGCGCTTGCCTCGGCGCTGCTCCTCTGGTGGCGCGAACGCGGACCCCGTGGCCACGGGCTCGAGCGCGCGCGGGTAGCCGGCGCTCCGGTCACCGCCCACTAGGCGCGTGGGGGAGATTCGGCCCGGGCGAGGAGCGCCGCCGCTTCGCGCGCGATGACCGTGGCCTCGTCGACCGGGACCACGTAGAGGCCGGCCCGGCTCCCGGGCGCATGCACCGCGCGTTCGCTCGTGGCGGCAGTCTCGTTCGCGGCTGCATCGAGGGCGATCCCGGCCCAGCCGAGCCGGCCGACGATTCGCTGGCGGATGTCGCTGCAGTTTTCCCCGATCCCGCCGCCGAAGACGATGGCGTCGGCACCCCCGAGTTCTGCGAGGAAGCCGCCCACGTAATGGCGCGCGCGCCGGCAGAAGCATTCGATGGCGAGCGTTGCTGCAGGATCGCCGACCCGCTCGAGCTCGAGGAGCTCGCGCATGTCGGCACTGCGACCGGAGAGCCCCAGGAGCCCGCTCCGCTCGTTGAGGAGCTTGCGCATGTCCGCCGCCGACATCCCGGTGCGCTCGAGCACGTAGAGCACGGCACCCGCGTCGATGTCACCCGACCGGGTCCCCATGACGAGACCCTCGAGCGGCGTGAAGCCCATGCTGGTGGCAACCGCGTGATCGCCAACCGATGCCGTGATCGAGCAACCGCGGCCGAGCTGCAGCGTCACCGTTCGCACCGGCTCCGCCCGCGCGGCGGCGAGGACTCGCGCGCGCTGATTCATGTAGCCGTGGGCGATGCCGTGAAAGCCGTACCGGCGGACACCGAAGTCGGTCGCCCAGTCGGCGGGAACGGCGTACCGGTAGGCCGGCGGTGGAAGGTCGGCGTAGTAGGCCGTGTCGAATACGCCGATCAGCGGGCACGAGGCCCCGAGCCGCCGGCGCACCGCACCGATGACGGCGAGTGCCGGTGGATTGTGGAGCGGCGCCAGCGGCGAGAGTGCTTCCAGGGACGCGATTTCGGCCGGCCCGAGCCGCGTCGCCGCCCGGAACTGCTCCCCGCCGTGCACGACGCGGTGCGCGCTGCCCGAGAGTCCCGCGAGCAGGTTGGCGCCGTGCACGGCCGGATTCGCCAGCCAGTCGAGCGCGCCCTCGGCGGCCGCGCCGAGTGACGCCGCGGTCGGAGGATCGGTCGGCGCGGGTGCCTTCGTGCTCCAGGCGTAGGCGCCCGGCCGGGCACCCTCGGCGAAGGCGCCGGAAGCCAGATTGCGCAGCGGCGCGCCGGATCCGACCTCCAGCACCTCGAACTTGAGCGAAGAACTTCCGGCGTTGAGGACGAGCAGCCGGACCGGAGTCGACGCCGCGCTCACAGGTACTCGTCCTGCAGGAAGTACCAGCGGTACAGCAGCGCCTGGCCGAGCCGGCGGAACGGGGCGAGCGGGTGACCGGGCAGGGGCGTGCCGTAGATCGGCAACTGCGGCACGGCGCTGTCCTTGCCAGCGACGAGCTGCGCGAGTCGATAGCCCGCGAAGGCGGAGGAGGCCACACCGTTGCCGCCATAGCCGAGCGCATAGAACACGTCCCGGGCACCCTCCGCGCGCGTGATGCGCGGCATCAGGTCGTGGCTGACGTCGACCCACCCCCACCACGAGTAGTCGATGTCGATGCCCCGCAACGCCGGAAACTTCCGGTGCAACCCGCGCAGCAGAACGTCGAGGTGCCTCTGCGCCGCGGCGTCGCTGCCGCGGATGGCGCTGCGGCTGCCGATCTGCACGCGCTTGTCGGGCAGGAGCCGGTAGTAGTACCGGAGCGTGCGCGTGTCGGTGATGACTTCGTGCGTCTGGAAACGCGTCGCCGCGAGTTCGGCCGTCGAGAGGGGCCGCGTCACGATGGAATTCGACAACACCGGCAGGTAGCGGTTGCGGAGGAGGGGAGTCAAGCCGGAAGTCGTGTACCCGCCCGTCGCGATCGCGACGCGCCTCGCCCGCACGGTGCCACCCGGCGTGCGCAGGTAGTGGTAGCCGTCGCGCGAACTCCAGCCGACGACGGGGGATCCGGTGTGGATCCGCACACCCTTCGCGCGCGCGAGACGCGCGTAGCCGTAGGCCAGCTTGAGCGGATGCACGCCGACGCCGTCGGGCTCGTGCAGCGCCCCGCAGCAGTCCCTGTCATCGACATAGCGCTCGCGGACTTCCCCGGCCGATAGCGTCGTGGCGGCGTAGCCGAACACGGAGCGCAGCACCGACGCCTCGTTCTCGAGGAACGCCATCTTCTTCGGACGGTGCGCGATGTACAGGTGCCCACCCGGCTGGGCGTCGCACTCGATGCGCGCGACGAGCCCGCGGAAGCAGTCAAAGGCCGCGCGCACCTCGCGATCGAGCGCGAGTGCCACGTCCTTGCCCCAGCGGGCAATCCACTGCGACCGGTAGAGGCGTCCGGTGCTGATCTGTCCCTGGCCGCCGTTGCGGCTCGTGCAGCCCCAGGCGAGGCGGTTCGCCTCGAGCACCGTCGCTCGAATGCCGTGCTCCTCGGCGAGGAAGAGCGCGGTCGAGAGACCGGTAAAGCCGGAGCCGATGATCACGACATCGGTATCGATGTCAGCGGTCACGGGACCGTCGTCCTCGGCGACGCTGCCGATGGTTGCCGCCCAGTAAGTGGGTGCGTACTCCTGCGCGCGACCGGGGTTCGCGGCCGTCAGCGGATCGAAGAGCGGCTGGTAGGGCGCGATCGTTCGCCCCTCGTTCGCTCCTCCGGGTTCGTTCGCGTGCCGCATCCGCGACCCCGCCGCCCTCAGGTCCGGGGCGGCAAGAGCGGCCGGTTCTTGCGGAACGTGTTCTTGATGTGGATGTGGCCGTCGCGGAAGGTCAAGAGGTCGATGCCGTCGACCTCGACGCGCGAGCCATCGGCCGCCGTGCCCGTGAAGGTCCACTCGGAGACGCCGCGATCGCCGGCGATGAAGTGGCGGCCGTTCCGCCACTGCGCGTCCGGCAGCGTCTGCCAGGCGGTCGCGAACGCGCGGCGTACGGCCTCGCGCCCGACGTGACGGGTACCGAACGAGTCCTGGCCCGCCGCCGTCTCGAACACGCAGTCGTCCGTCATGAACGACATCAACGCGTCGATGTCGTGCCGATTCCACGCGGCGGCGAATGCCTCGAGGATGTCCAGTGTCACGGCCACCATCTGCAAGCCTCTCTCAGACGAAGTCTTTGTATTTCTTGAGGTGACGCACGGGCTTCGAGAGCGCGTCGCGCCGGAACGGATCACCGAGTTCCTGGGTCACCATGATCTCGACGACCGTCGCGCGACCCTCGGCCTGGGCGTTCACCGCGGCGCGAAGCGCGGGGCCGACTTCCGCCAGCGAGTCGACGGTGACGCCGTCGCAGCCGAAGGCACGGGCGATCCCGGACCAGCTCGGGTTCTCGAGGTTCACGCCCTGGTAGCGCCGCGAGTAGAAGTCGACGTGGTTCTTCTTCTCCGCGCCCCACTGGCCGTTGTTGAAGACGATGACGGTGACACCGAGCTTCTCGCGCGCGCAGGTCAGGAGCTCGTTGAAGCTGATTCCCCAGGCGCCATCGCCGACGTAAGCGATCGCCGGCCGATCAGGCGCCGCGACCTTGGCGCCGCAGATGACCGGGAAGGCATAGCCGCAGTTGCCGAAGCTCATCGCCGCAAACATCGAGCGCGGCCGCTCGAAGCGCAGGTAGGAGTTGGCGACGGAGCAGATGTTGCCGATGTCGGTGGAAACCATCGCGTTGGCCGGCATCGCCCGCTCGAGCTCGCGCAGCACCTGCCGTGGGTGCATGTACTTCGAGCTCTTCGCGACCTCGACCGAATAGGGATCCTTCTCGTGGGTCCAGCCGTCGAGCTCGGCTTCCCAGGCCCCCTTTTCCGCCGCAATCTTCGCGAGTCGCTCGGCGCGGTTCGCGTGCGCCGTGAGCGGGCGCGACTTCAGCCGCGCGAGAAGCTCTGCGGCGGCGGCCTTTGCATCGCCGTTGATTCCGACGGAGATGGGCTTCACGAGGCCGAGCATGCGTGCGTCGCTGTCGACCTGGATGATCTTCGCGCCCTTCGGCCAGTAGTCGAGCCCGTGCTGGGGCAACGTGCCGAAGGGGCCGAGGCGTGTCCCGAGCGCGAGCACGACATCCGCCTCGGCAATGAGCTTCATGCCCGCCTTCGACCCCTGGTAGCCGAGCGGCCCGACCCAGAGACGGTGCGAGGCAGGGAACGAATCGTTGTGGAGGTAACTGTTGCAGACAGGAGCATCGAGGAGTTCGGCGAGCGCGGTCGCCTCGGCGCCACCCTCGCTCATGATGACGCCGCCGCCAGCGACGATGACCGGGAACTTCGCCCCGGCCAGGAGCCCGGCCGCCGCGTCGAGCGCGGCCGAGTCGCCGGGTCCCCGACCGATCCGGATGGGTGCCGGGATCGTCGTCTCGATGTCACCGTAGAAGAAGTCACGCGGAATGTTGAGCTGCGCCGGCCCCATCTCGAGCATCGCGCGGTCGAAGCACCGCCCGGTGATCTCGGCCATGCGCGAGGGGTTCGTGATGTGGCCCTGGTACTTGGTGATCTTCGAGAAGATCGGCAGCTGCTCGGTTTCCTGGAAGCCACCGAGCCCGAGCGTGGTCGAGCCGGTCTCCGGCGTAATGAACACGACCGGCGAATGCGCCCAATAGGCAGCCGCGACGCCGGTGACGAAATTGGTGATGCCCGGGCCGTTCTGGGCGATGCAGACGCCGTGCCGTCCCGAGACGCGCGAGTAGCCATCCGCCATGTGGATCGCACCCTGCTCATGGGCGACCGGAATGAAGCGGATGCCCGCGGCGGGGAAGATGTCGAGCGCGTCCATGAACGCGGAGCCGACGATGCCGAAGACGTCGGTGACGCCGTAGGAGGCCAGCGTCTCGACCAGCGCCTCGGACGGGGTCATTCGTTGTTTGCTCGTACTCATCCTCGTTCTCCGGTGATATCGCTCGGGCATTCACGACCCGTGAAGGCCGCTCGCGAGGTTAACACCGCTCCTAGTCGGGGTGCCGCCGCGGCGGCGGAAAAAGCGCGGGTCCCGCGGTTCAGGACCGGATATTGGTCAGGGCCGGCGTGATTTGCCACAATCGAACGAGAGTGGAAACCGCCCCCGCAAACGCCCCCCCGCCGGATTCCGGCGACATCGCTCCGAGCGGACTGCGCCGGACGCTCCGCACCCGTCACATGCAGATGATCGCCCTCGGCGGGGTGATCGGCGCAGGCCTCTTCGTCGGCAGCGGGGTCGTCGTGCAGTCCGCCGGTCCCGGCGCGGTGCTGTCCTTCGCCCTGACGGGGGCTCTGGTTGTCCTCGTCATGCGGATGCTGGGCGAGATGGCGACGGCCTATCGCGCGGTGGGCGGCTTCTACGAATACAACCGCAAGGCGCTCGGCGAACTCGCCGGATTCCTGACCGGCTGGATGTACTGGTACTTCTGGGTCATCGTCGTCGCGCTCGAGGCGGTCGCCGGCGCCAAGCTGGTCGCGTTCTGGCTGCCCGCCGCGCCGCCTTGGACGTTCACGCTGGCGCTCCTCCTCCTCTTCACGGGGCTCAATCTCGCCTCCGTCCGCTCATGGGGCGAGGCCGAGTATTGGTTTGCGTCGATCAAGGTCATTGCGATCGTCGTGTTCCTCGTGGTCGGCGTTGCCTATGCGATCGGACTCTGGCCCGGTGTAGCCGGGGGCTTCGCCAACCTGACCGCTCACGGCGGGTTCTTTCCGAAGGGCTATGGTCCGGTCCTGACCGGCGCGGTCGCGGCGACCGGCTTCTACTTTGGGTCGGAGATCGTGACGGTCGCCGCCGCGGAATCCGCCGAGCCCGAGCAGGCGGTCGCGCGGGCGATGCAGTCGGTCGTGTCGCGGGTACTCGTCTTCTACGTCGGCTCGATCTTCGTCGTGGTGATGGTGCTGCCGTGGAATGGCCCTGGCATGGACCAGCCGTACGTGAGTGCCCTGGCGGCGCTGCGCGTGCCGGGTGCCGCGACGATCATGAACGCGGTCATCCTGACGGCGGTGCTGTCGGCGCTCAACTGCGGGCTCTTCGCCTCGTCCCGGATGCTGATGGCGCTGGCGCGACGCGGCGATGCGCCGGCGATCTTTTCCAGGCTGAACGCTCGGGGCGTACCGACCGCGGCGATTCTCGCGGGCACCGCGTTCGGCTATCTCGCCGTTGTCATGAGCTACGTGTCGCCGGAAACGGTGTTCGCCTTCCTCGTGAAATCCTATGGCACGGTCGCGATCTTCGTCTACCTGCTGATCGCGTTCTCGGAGCTGCGACTGCGCGCCCGCCTCGAACGCGAGTCGCCCGAGAAGATCCGCGTGCGAATGTGGGGGTATCCGTACCTCACGATCATCGCGATCCTCGCGATGATCGGGATCCTGAGCGCCATGGCGTTCATCGAGGACCAGCGCCTGCCGCTGCTGCTTGGCCTCGCAAGCGCGGGCGCGATGCTCCTCGGGTACCCCGTCAGGCGCTGGCTCGGGCCGTCCCCGCCGGCGGACTGAGCCGCCCGAATCCCTAGGCGACGGTCCCGACCGCGGCGGGCGCGGCCACGGCGACACGACGACCGCGTCGCGTGAAGTACACGAGCGACAGCGTCACGAGCACGAGCCCCACGATGGCCGTCGAATACGCCGCGTAGCGGAAGACGGTCAACCATTCGACCTGCAGCATGCCGAAGTTGCGCCAGAGGAGCAGGGCGCAGCTGCCGGTGTAACCGGCCGAGTCCG
>CAYNCY010000036.1:13086-14889 GCA_964395195.1 uncultured Steroidobacteraceae bacterium | reverse complement strand
GACGATGCCTGGCAAGCGTTCGGTCTCCGCGTGCTTCTGGAAGAAAAGGGGGCCGTTGACGCCCGCCGGCGCCCGGACCAGCGACACCGGGCGGTCGAGAAGATGCGGCATCATCAGCCGCCCCACCGCTTCGTAGTAGTTGACGATGTCGAGCTTGGTCGTGCCGGACGTCTGATCGACGATCCGCTCGCCGTGCGTCACCCGGATCTTGGACGCGCGTCCGGACGGTGCTGCCTTCGAAGCGCCGGATCGAGCGGGACGCGCCCGCTCGCGCTCGACGGATCGTGCCGTCTTGTCGGTGCGCAGCCCCTGGAACACGGGGTGCCGCAGCCGGCCGTCGCGGGTCCAGTTGCTGAAGGAAACCTCGGCGACAAGCGAGGGGCGCACCCAGGTCGTTCTGCCGCGACCCGCAGGCGACTCGTGAAACGGGGACCGTGCGGTCACGAGCCCCGACAGTTGCGTGCGAAGGGCGCGCAACGTCGCATCGCTGAAGCCCGTTCCCACGTTGCCGGCGTAGCGCAGGCTGCCATCCGGATCGTGCACGCCGAGCAGCAAGGCTCCGAGCCCCGCACGCGTGCCGGCAGGGGCGGTGAAGCCGCCGATCACGAACTCCTGGCGGCGTCCGCACTTGAGCTTGATCCAGTCGGTCGAGCGCCGCGACACGTAGGACGAATCGCGGCGCTTGGCGATGACGCCCTCGAGGCCGAGCTTGCAGGCGGAGTGGACGATGTTCCGCGGGTCCTCGTTGAACTCGCCGCTGAACCGGACCAGCGGCGAGGACGTCTTTGCGAGGATGTCCTCGAGGCGCCGGCGACGCTCGGTGAGCGCGAGCGCCCGGAGGTCGGAGCCCCCGGCGAAGGGAAGATCGAACAGGTAGAGCACCTTGTCCCGGGAAACCGCGGCGTCAAGCGAGGCCTGCAGGGCGCCGAAGTCGGGGATGCCGCGCTCGTTGAGCACCACGACTTCACCGTCGTACCAGCCACTTGGCAGATGCTGCTCCTTGAGCGCCTTGTGCAGTGCCGGAAGCTTCTCGGTCCAGTCGTGGCCGTTGCGCGTCAGGAGTCGCACGTCCCGTCCCTCGACGCGCGTCAGGATCCGGTAGCCGTCGAACTTGATCTCGAACAGCCATTCGCCCGGGTTCGCGGGCGGCTCGCTGACGAGCGTCGCGAGCTCGGGCGAAAGCGCCGCGGGCAGCGATGCCCGGCGCGCGGTTGCGGGCCGGGCCCGGGAAGTCCGGGGCTTCGGCGGCGGGCGGACGGCGCGGACCCGTCCACGCGAGGACGCAACTGACTCATCCGCCGTCACGTCGAACTCAGACGCTGCGCGCGCCGCGTCGTCCCGATGCTTGATGAGGAGCCACGGCTTGTCCCTCGCCGCTTTCCCCTTGATCCGCACGAGCGCCCACTGACCCTTCAGTTTGGCACCGTGCAGCTCGAACTTGAGATTGCCGGCTCGATACGCCGTCCGCGGGTTGCCGAGCGGCGTCCACGTTCCCTTGTCCCAGATGGCGACACGCCCCGCGCCGTACTGCTTGGCCGGGATCGTTCCATCGAAACTGCCGTAGGCGAGCGGGTGGTCTTCGACCTCGACCGCGAGGCGCTTGTCGGCCGGATCAAGGCTCGGGCCCTTTGGCACCGCCCAGCTCTTGAGGGTGCCATCGAGTTCCAGTCGGAAGTCGTAGTGCAGCCGGCTCGCCCAGTGCTTCTGAACGACGAACGAGCGCTCCGACGCGCCGGGAGGGGCTTCTCCGGGGGGTTCGGCCGTCACCGCGAAATTGCGTTTCGAGCGGTAGGCGGCGAGCGC
>CAYNCY010000036.1:0-12986 GCA_964395195.1 uncultured Steroidobacteraceae bacterium | reverse complement strand
GCCACCTTCTTTTTGATGAGCGCGCGAATGGACGTGCTGAATCGCTCGGTGTAGTTCGAAGGCTTCCACGCACTCGTCATCTCGGCGACGAGCTGTGCCGCCATTTTTCGCTCGGTGGGCTTGAGCGTCGGTGTCGGCAGACCCTGGCCCGGGATCTTGAGGCCGTCGGTCGACCGAAGCTCCGACGCCCAGCGGATGGTATTGAGGACGAGCATGGGCCCCGACGGGACGAGCACCGCCAGGTGCTCCTTGGTGTGCATGACGACGCGGGCGATCGCGACGACATCGGCGTCGCTCATCGCGGCGCGCAGCAGCGCGTAGACGCGTTCGGCCTTGGCGGCCGGTTCGGTGTAGTAAGGACGCTCGAAGACGGTGAGCGGGATCTCGCTTGCCTTCACGAACGCATCGATCTCGATGGTCTGCGTGCTCGCGGGAAAGGCGGCCTTGATCTCGTCCTCCGCGACGACGACGTAGTCGCCGTCCGGCTGCTTGACGCCCTTGACGATGTCCTCGGGTTTCAGGTCCTTGCCGGTGCGCTTGTTGTAGCGCTTGTAGCCGACCGGATCGAGGCTGCGACGGTCGAGCCAGTCGAAGTCGATGCCGGAGTCCTGCTCGGCCGGATAGACGGCCACGGGGATGTGCACGAGCCCGAAGCTGATCGCGCCTTTCCAGATAGCCCGGCCCATCAGAACACCTCGGTGGCGAGAATTGAACGGGAGAGTCGTCGGATCCTCACTGTCAGCCAAAAGCCGCCGATTGGCTGTCGGGTTTTCGGGCGCTTGCCGTGTAGGACGGCGTGCCACGCGCAACTCATCGGACGTCGCCCGATCGCGCCCTGTCAGTGTTGGCCGACGTGACGATGCGCCTGCGGCTCGCCGCGGCGCTGCGCTCTCGATTCTATATTCGGTTGCTCGTCCAACACGGTTCCTGACCGGTCGAGGTGCGCGATGATTGAACCAGCAGCGGCACAGAGGGACGCGCGACGGCGGTGGTGGCGCGCGTGCGTTGCCCTGCGCGCGCACAGTGACCCCTCGCCACGCGAACTGCCCGTGACACCGCCCAACGAGATGCCCCCGGCGCTGCCGTCGGAACTCCCTTGGACGGGACCGGCGGAGACGCCGGACTCGAATCCGGTTGAGGCGCCACCCGGCAATCCGGCGAACCGTTCGGCGGACTCAGGCGCAAGGCGCTCGCGACGGACGGGGTCGTTCGCGCGCCCTCGCCTGGCCCAGCGACCGGTCGGCTGAGTCGTGCGCGAACCGCGTCGCGAAGCGCCTCCACGCCCGGGGAACCCGCGCGCCTACACCCGGTCGGCTGGGTCCTACCGCTGACCCGGACGGCGGCCGATGCCTGCGGCGTTCGGGTGGTCGCAGGCTGGCGGTCCTCCTCTTCGCGCCGCACCGAAGAGACACCCGCAGCGCACACCCCGAGGAACGCCCTTATGAAAGTGTCACCCGAACGCAACGCCGCGATCTGCGCCCGCAAGGTCATCGGCACGAACGTCGAGGACGCATCCGGAAACAAGCTCGGCGAGATCGAGGACGTGGTGCTCGACAAGGAGTCGAACAGCATAATGTTCGCCGTGGTGCGTTTCGGCGGGTTCCTCGGTCTCGGCGAGAAATACCATCCGCTGCCGTGGTCGTCCTTGAGCTACGAAGAGGAGCGCCATGCCTACGTCGTGCCCTACGCACTCGAACAGCTTCGCCAGGCGCCCTGCGCGTCGATGGACGAGCTGACGCAGGGCAGCGCGCCTGAGTTCCGCGCGCGCGCCTACGACTTCTACAGCGAGCCGCGTTACTGGGAGTAAGGGCGCCTGGGCCGGTGCAGTGTCGTCGACCCCCTACCGCGTCCGCCTGTCGCTGCCGACAGGATTTTTGCCCAGGACTCGGCATCGTTCGTCATGGCACCGGCGCCCGACCAACGGGTCCGCGGTCCTTATCCTCCCTCCACAGGAATCCCATCATGAACAAGCTGACCGTGATCGCCCTTGCCGCCGGACTCATTGCCGGCCCCTCGCTCGCGCTCGCGAACGAGTCGAATCACTCCACGACCGAGCAGACGGTCGAAAGTTGCGTGACGACGGCGAAGGCCAAGAACGACGGGACGACGGAAGACGTCATTCGCCGCACCTGCACGTCCAAGTACAGCCACACCCATACCCGCGCCACCACGAGCGACGAAGGCTCGGCAATGCCGAAGTCCACCGAAACGACCACCACCGTGACCGAGCGCACGGCGACCGACTCGACGCCCCCGAAGTAAAGAGGCGCTGAAGCCGGCACGGCGGGCGCCGTGACAACGGGACATCGTCACCTCGCCCGCGCCCGGCGCGGTGCGCCGGCCGCGAGTAGCAGCGCGGATTCCGGCGCACCGTGGCTCCGGCCGGCTGCGGAGGATGCCTGGCCGCCGATGAGTCCGCCCGTGCCGCCGGCGGCCGCCATCTTCACGGGTCTCAACGGCACGTTGGTCCCGTTCGAGGATCCGCCCTCCGCCACTCCGCTTGATCTCGGCCTTCTCACTGAACTCCACCTGCTCGAGTCCTCGCTCGGGGGCGCGCTTGCGGTCTCGACCGGCCGTACGATCGCGCAGCTCGACCGGCTGCTCGGCGGCTGGAGGATTCCCGCGGTCGGCGCCGACGGGCTTGAGCGCCGGGGGGCGGATGGCATCGTCGTTCGACCGCTCCTCGAGGTCGCAGCGCTCGATCCGGCCCGCCGCGCGCTCGAGCGGCTCGTTGCACGGGAGCCGCGTATGATCGTCGAGGACAAGGGCACCGCCCTTGCCGTCCACTGCGGCGGCGCGCCAGAGAAGTTCGACCTCGCGCTCACGGCGCTCTCCGACCTGCTGCCGACGGTCGGTCCGACCTACCAGATCCTTCAAGGCCGATCGGTGCTCGAGCTGAAGCCGCGGCGCTACAACAAAGGCACCGCGCTCGCGGACCTGATGCGCGAGCCTGCGTTTCGCGGCCGGATCCCGATTGCGATCGGCGACGACGTCGCCGACTCCGACGCCTTCCGCGCCGCGGAGCGTCTCGGCGGGTTCGGCGTCAGCGTCGGCGGAGGGCTCGGGGAGCGTTATCACCTGCGGGATCCGGCGGCGCTGCGCGAATGGTTGCAGTGGTTCGTGCGGGCGTAACGGCCCTGTAACCCTGCCGTGGTCCATTCGGGGTCGTTGCCGACAGGCCGAGGTCAGGCGTTCCTACCGACGGAAGGTGGGGGTTGCGGGAACAGTCAACCGATTCCCGATGCTCCGAAGGAGACGCGCGATGCCAAGCAAGAACAGCACGGCCATCCAGAAGAAGGTCGAGAAAGCCATGAAGGAGCGCAAGGCCGGCACGCTCAAGAGCGGCGGGTCTGGCAAGAAGGTCACGAGCCGCAAGCAGGCCATCGCGATCGGACTTTCCGAGGCACGCCGCTCGGGCGCGCGGGTTCCCGCCAAGACGCCGAAGCGTCGCCGCCGCTCCTGAGACGGCGGATTCCAGTGACTCCCGCCGAGAGTCCGCATCTTCTCGATGCGACGATGTTCTTCACGCCGACGTCGGGTGGCGTCCGTCGGTACCTGCTTGCGAAGCACGAGTGGCTCGGGCGTCACGCGCAGGTCACCCACACTCTTGTGGTGCCGGGTGACGTCAGCGGTGGAACCGTCGGGGATGTGGTCGAGTTTGCGAGCCCGCTCATCCCCTTTGGCGCGGGCTACCGGTGTCCCTGGCGGCTGGGGGCTCTTCGCAAGCTCCTGATCGCGCTTCGTCCGGACCTGATCGAGGCGGCAGATCCCTATGCGGTCGGCTGGCAGGCCGCGCGTGCCGCGGCGACGCTGCAGGTGCCGTCGGTCGCCTTCTGCCACTCCGATCTGATCGGGCTCATCGGCGGCCGCTGGGGTCGCACGGCGGGCGCCCTCAGCACCCGCTACCTGCGGGCGCTCTATCGGCAGTTCGATGCGGTACTCGTGCCGAGCCGACTCGTGGCGGATCGCCTGCGCGCGGTCGGCATCGAGCACATCACGGTGCAGCCGCTCGGCGTCGATGCCGCGATCTTCCGGCCGGATTCCGGCAGCCAGCGGCTGCGCGCATCGCTCGGGCTCCCGCGCACCACGCGGTTGCTCGCGTTCGCGGGGCGTCTCGCGCCCGAGAAAAACCTGGGCGAGCTCGAGACGATGGTCGAGCGGCTCGGTGATCCCTATCACCTCCTGATCATCGGCGGCCCGGAGGCGAAGCGCCCCTCGCCCCGCATCACGATCCTCCCCTACCAGCGCGAGCCCGCGCGACTCGCCGCGTGGCTCGCGAGCGTCGATGTGATCGTGCACGCCGGGCGCGCCGAGACGTTCGGACTCGTGGCGCTCGAGGCGCTCGCGTGCGGAAAGCCCGTCGTCGTTTATGACGCGGGCGCGCTTCCCGAGATCGTTGACCGGCAGGTTGGCGCGGTCGCGCCGTGCCGGGGCCCCCGGGCCCTCGCCGACGCGGTGGTCGACGTCTTTGAGCGCGATCCCGAAGCGCTCGGCGCCGAAGGGCGGCGCCGCGTGCTCGCGGGTTACACCTGGGACCGAGCGCTGACTCGCGAACTCGTCTTCTACGCTGGCCTCCTCAAACGACCGCTGCTGGCACCCGACGGCGCGCTCGAGGCCGCGTGGTAGCTCGCTGCCTTGCGATATCGCTGCACGACGTGGCTCCTGCCACGTGGCCCGAATGCCAGACGCTGCTTCGCCTCACCGATGCACTTCGGGTGCCGGTCAGCCTGCTGGTGGTGCCCAACTACCACCGGCGCGGAAACCTCGGCGGCGATCCGGCGTTCGTCGCGGCGTTGCGCGCACGCGTCGCACGGGGCGATGAGATCGCGTTGCACGGCTTCTTTCACCTCGACGATGGTCCCGCGCCCCGCTCGCCCACCGAGTGGTGGCGACGTCGAGTCCTCACGGACAGCGAAGGCGAGATGGCGGCGATCGGCGTCGAGGAGGCGCGCGAGCGCATCGAGCGCGGAATCGGGGCGTTAATCGCGGAGTCACTTCACCCGGCCGGTTTCGTGCCGCCGGCCTGGCTCCTGGGAGCGGGATCGCGCGAGGCGCTCAGGCGTTCATCGCTGCGCTACACCTCGACCCGCGATCATCTCTATCCGCTGCCGTCGTTCCGCCCCGTCCGAGCGCCGAGCCTCGTCTACTCGACCCGCAGCGCCTGGCGTCGGATCGTCTCCGCCGGCTGGAACGAGCGCCGGCGGCGGGGCTTGCGTGCGGAGCCGCTCGTGCGGATTGCGCTTCACCCGGCTGATGCACGCTATCCTGGCGTCCTCGGGCACTGGCGGCGGCTGATGAGGTCACTCCTCCTCGAGCGCTCGCCCGTGCTCGAGTCGCGCTGGCTAGCCGCGCGCGCGGGAGACTGAAGCGGTCCCATCGACCCTGTCGACGGTGCTCGGCTGGCGGGCATCCACGAGGTTCGCAAGGAACTGGCCGGTCGCCTTGCGCCAGCTGAAGCCAAGCGCGTACTCGCGGCAGGCACGACGGTCGAGCCTGAGCGCCCGCCCGATCGCAAGGGCCAGGTCCTCGTCGAGGGCGCCCACCTCCCCGTCGCGGATCACGTCGATGGGTCCGGTCGTCGGGTAAGCGGCGACCGGTACGCCCGCGGCCATCGCTTCGAGCATCACGATGCCGAACGTGTCGGTCCGGCTCGGGAATACGAAGACATCGGCACAGGCGATCAGCTGCGCGAGTTCCTCCCCGAACTTGAAGCCGAGGAAGACGGCGGTCGGGTAGCGCTGGCGCAGGTCGGGGAGCGCGGGTCCATCGCCGATCACGACCTTGGTGCCCCCGACGCGAGCCGCCAGGAAGTCCTCGATGCTCTTCTCGACCGCAACGCGTCCCACGTACATGAGCACGGGTCCCGGACGGGCGAGTTGAGCGCGCAACGTCTCGTCCGTGCGGGGCCGGAAAAGCCCGGTATCGACACCGCGTGCCCAGATTGCGAGGTTGCGGAAGCCGTGGCGCTGCAGGTCGCTGCGCACATGTTCCGTCGCGACCATCGTCCGGCTGGCGCTGGCGTGGAAATAGCGGAGCGCCGCGTACGACCAGGACTCCGGGATCGGGTAGCGGGCCTTGAGGTACTGCGGGAACTGCGTGTGGTACGACGTCGTGAAGCGAAGCCCGAGTCGCAGTGCCGCCGCGCGCGCGGCGAATCCGAGCGGGCCCTCGGTCGCGATGTGCAGCGCATCCGGTCGCTCGGCCGCGAGCCAGCGTCGAACATGACGGCCCTGGAGGAGTGCGAGGCGGATCTCGGGGTAGGACGGGCACGGCATGGTCTTGAGTCCCTCCGGCGTCATCCGGACCACCGTGTGACCGAGCGATTCGAGCGTGCCGACCGTGTGGGCCAGGGTCGTGACGACACCGTTCGTCTGGGGCCGCCAGGCATCGGTGACGAGCGCGATCTTCACGTGCGGTACGCCGAACAGGTGGCCAGGGCAGAAATGCGGGCTCGAAAGGACACGGCGACTCCAGGTCCGAAATGCGCTCTAGACGGGGATGAACGACAACGCGCCGAAGGCGAGCACCGCTCCGATCCCGGCGCCGACGAGCACGTCCGACGGATAATGCAGGCCCAATATGACGCGCGATGCGGCGACCGAAAGCGCGAACGGCACGAGCACGATCGCGAGCCACGGGAAGTGGCGGGTCGCGATCAGCGTGAAGCACACGGCGTGCAGCGAGTGTCCCGAGGGGAAGCTGTAGCGATCGAGCGGCGCGACGTGCGCCGTGATGGCGCCGTGCGTGATGTACGGCCGCTCGCGAACGAGCCGGGTCTTGAGCGTGAGGTACAGCACGACGCCGACCAGCGAGGTGACCCCCATCTGCAGGCTCACGCGAAGGCCAGCCTGGCCGTACAGGACGGGCAGCGCGACGAGGAGGCCGTACCAGAACGGACCATCGCCCAGGCGGCTCACCGCCGCAAAGAACGGGCGCGCCTTCATCGCGCGCACGTGGCCGTTCAGGTGCGCGCACAGGCGTAGTTCGGCCGCGTCCGCACGCTCGAAGAGTCGCCTGGCGCGAAGAGCGGTCACGATGGAGTCGGCCCTTCCGTGTCCGTGAAGGCATCGGAATCGCAATAGGGTGTGCGCAGGAACTCGGACGGCCGCCCGCAGCACGGGTCCACCGGCGTCTCTGCCGGAGGCTTCGTGGCGTGTTCGCGCGCAAGGGGGCCGGGAGGTCGCTCGGGATTCAACGCCCCAATCGACGCCCACGCGCAGTCGCCGGGGAACGTCTGGTGGCACGCCGCGGTGATCCTGGCCCACAGCGTGCGGCGATCGATGGGCGCTCGTCCCGTACGACGCGTGCTGCGCGGAGGAAGACGGCGTGACCGGACCGACATGCAGATGTGCTCACGGCGATGAGGCGTCTTGAGCGTAGACGCCACCGCGGAGCAGCTCAGCCGGAGGGATCGCCGAGCCGCCGTCGGCGGAATCCTATCGGCGGCTGGCGCGCGCCTCGGGCCAGTTCGCGGGCGCCTTGTAGAATTCGAATGCGCGATCGCGAAAGGCGACGCCCCCATCGCGCGTGAGCTCCTCGATTGACCCGGCAGGTGCCGCGCTCAACGCCGCGTGCGTGTGATCGACGACATACGCCTTGTGGCGCTTCTCGTAGCGCAGCGCATGCCACGGGACCGGATGGAACTTCTCACCGAGCCCGAGGACGCCGCCAAAGCCCACGATCACGAAGAGCACGTGATCTGAGTTCTTCGCGAGCACGATGTCGCGGATCTCGCCGAGTTTGTGACCGGAGGGATCGACGACCGTCGCGCCGAGCACGCGCGTCGACCAGATGACCGTGGGATGACCGGGGTCGATGGACATGACAGCCTCCGGCCTGACGCCGTGCGGCCGCTAGCGGCCCGGGGAGTCAGTCTCGCGTGGCGGCTCCGCGTGTCCCAGCAGGCGGGGGCTCGTTCACACGTCGGCCGGGGCTGACACGGCCGCGCTGTCGTGAGCGCCTGAGCGCGGGTGGGGATCTCGCGGCGAAGTCGCAATCGCGAGAAGCACGAGGTAGACCGCGAAGACCGCACAGGTCACCCACTCCCAGAACGCAAAACTGAGATACGCAGGGACTCCCAGCGCCCGCCAGGCGAGCGTGACCCAGGGAAGCCCGGGACGGTAGAGCGCGAGATAGAGCTGGGTCGCTCCCGAACAGGCGATGGGAACGAGCGGTCCGAGAGCCAGGCCGACGCCCCCGGCCGCCAGCGCTCGCGTCCCGCGGCCCAGGATCCGCGACAGAGTGCTCCACGAAAGCCGGACGGTTCCGATCGAGAGGCTGATGAAGGCGGTGAGCGCCAGGGTCTCGTGCGCCTTCGGTACCGCGATCAGGCGCTCGGGCAGCACGCCGGCAGCGGCCATGGTCGCGAAGCCGGCTCCGAGGATGGCAGGCCCCAGGCGGTCGGCGGCGGGCACGCTCCCCCAACGCCTTCGCGCGAGCGCGACGGACCATGCAGCGCCCAGGAGTCCGCAGCTCACGATGCCCGCCGACGCCCAGCCGTGACCCCCGGGGTTCCGGTCGGGATAGACGAGGCTGGAAACCGTGACAAAGCGCGCGTCGAACTCGGCCGGATAGCCGCGCGCGGCAAGGCCGAGCCCCGCCCAGAAGAGGGCGATGCCGAGCAGCAGGGCGACGGACGGTCGAGACGGCAGGTTCACATCGGGTCCCACATCGCGCGTAGGGCCTGCCCCACAGCGGATGGCGGTGTCAGGGCATTGAGTTCCGTGCGCGTCAGCATAGCCTCGGATCATGTCCGCGTTTCCCGTCAAATTGCGAGTCCTGGTCGCCGACGACAACCGCGATGCCGCGGCCGCGCTGGCGGCGCTGATTCGCACGCGCGAGCACGAGGTGCGGGTGGCCGACAACGGGCGTTCCGCGCTCGAGATCGCGATCGAGTTCGAGCCGCACATCGGCATCTTCGACATCGGCATGCCGGGCCTCACGGGCTACGAGCTTGCCTCGTACATCCGCGAGCAGCCCTGGGCCCGGCACGTCGTGCTGATTGCCGTCTCGGGCTGGAAGGGGAGCGATGATCGCGAGAAGGCCTGGAAGGCAGGGTTCTCGCATCACATCGGCAAGCCCGCCGACCCGGACGTGCTGCTCGATTTCCTCGCACGAACCTTTCCGGCCAATGCTTTCGACGTCCGGCGCCCGGCCGTGAGCGAGTTTGCGCATCGCGCGCTCGGCATCGTCGGGCTCGAGCGTCTCTGGCCCGGCGCAGGGCCGGTGAACACTCAGGCTCCGCACGGCGACGATGACAACGTCGCGTAGGTGCTTTGGCTGACAGACCCGGTGGCGCGCGGGCGCTTTCATGGATGACCTTCGCGGGAACCTCACGCATGCCGGTCGATCGTCGTGAAGTACTGATGGGCGCCGCGATCGGGTTCTTTGTCCCGCGCGCACGAGCGTTTGCCGCCGTCGTTCGGAACAAGATGCCGTGGCGGGCGGACGCCGCGGATCCACCCGTCCCCGTTCGCGACGGACCGTGGCAGTTCTTTAGTCCACTCGAGGCCGCGGTCGTCGAACACGTGGTCGACCGGCTGATTCCGCCCGATCCGGAGACGACCGGTGGCAAGGGAGCCGGGTGCGCGGTCTACATCGACCGGCAGCTCGCCGGGCCCTTTGGAAAAGCCGACGGGCTCTACCGCGAGGGTCCGTTCACGCCGGGCACGCTGATGCAGGGTGCCCAGTCGGCATTGACCCCGGCGGAGCAGTTCAGGCAGGGGCTCACCGCGCTCGACAAGTACTGCCGCAGCACGCGCGCGGACCGCGGCTTCGCGGAACTCGACGCTGCCGGCCAGGACCAGGTGTTGCGCGAGCTCGAAAGCGGGAGCGCAGCACTCGAGGGGGTCTCTGCGAAGGACTTCTTCAGGTTGCTGCTGCAGCTGACGCAGGAAGGGTTCTTCGCGGATCCCGTCTACGGCGGCAATCGCGACATGTGCGGGTGGAAGATGATCGGTTTCCCGGGGGCGCGGTACGACTACCGGGACTGGGTCCTTCGGCACAACGAGCGCTACCCGCATCCTCCGGTCGGCATCGGCCGTCCGGGAAGGACGGGACCGTGACCATCCCACTCGGCCGGCGGCTGCCCTCGACGGACGTCGTCATCATTGGTCTCGGCTGGACGGGGTCGCTGCTCGCCGAGCGCCTGACGGCGGCGGGGCTCAACGTCCTCGCGCTCGAGCGCGGTCGCTGGCGGGACACCTCGACCGACTACCCGACGACGTATGCGCAGGACGAGCTGCGCTATCACATCCGGCACGAGCTCTTCCTTCGCCCCGCACGTCAGACGATGACGTTCCGCAACAAACGCTCCGAAACGGCGCTGCCGATCCGCTCGTGGGGATCTTTCATGCCACCGGACGGGGTTGGTGGCGGCGGTGTGCACTGGAATGCCGAGACCTGGCGGTTCCTGCCGTCCGACTTCGTGCTGCGCTCGCACCTGACCGAACGCTACGGTCGCCGTCACCTTCCCGAGGACATGACTGTCCAGGACTGGGGCATCACGTACGCCGAGCTCGAGCCGCACTACGACCGATTCGAGCGTCTGTGTGGGACCTCGGGTTGCGCGGGAAATCTCGGCGGGGTTCGCCAGCCGGGTGGAAACCCGTTCGAGGGTCCGCGGAGTCGTGCCTACCCCACCCCGCCGCAGCGACAGCCGTACGGGCCGACGCTGTTCGCGCAAGCAGCGGAGTCGCTGGGCCACAGTCCGTTCCCGCAGCCCTCCGGAAATCTCTCGCAGCCCTACACCAATCCGCTCGGCGTCACGCTCGGTGAGTGCACGTACTGCGGGTTCTGCGAATGGTTTGGCTGCGGCAACTACTCGAAGGCGAGCCCGCAGACCGCGATCCTGCCAGCGCTCGTGCGTCGGCCGAACTTCGAGGCGCGAACCGAATGCGAGGTCGTGAAGATCAACCTCGACAGCACCGGGCGGCGCGCGACGAGCGTGACGTACGTCGACGCGGACGGACAGGCCTTCGAGCAGCCGGCCGACATGGTGCTCCTCTGCGCATTCCAGCTCTTCAACGTCCAGCTGCTGCTTCACTCCGGTATCGGCACGCCTTACGACCCCATGACGGGTCGCGGGGTGATCGGCCGGAACTATTCCTACCAAGTGACCTCGAGCGTCAATGCGTTCTTTGACGACAAGAACTTCAACCCCTTCGTGGCCTCCGGCTCGATCGGGATGTGCATCGACGACTTCAACGGCGACAACTTCGATCACGGACCGGCGGGGTTCGTGGGCGGTGGCTATCTCGGCGCCGTGCAGACGAACGGCCGTCCCATCCTCGGGACGCTGACGCCAAAAGGCACCCCGAAGTGGGGTGCCGAGTGGAAGCGCGCGGTGGCCACGAACTACCTGAGTGCCTACCAGGCGGTCTCGCACGGCAGCTGCTACAGCTACCGGGACGCTTACCTGGACCTCGATCCCACGTACACGGATCACCTCGGCCGAAAATTGATGCGCATCACCTTCGACTTCCACGAGAACGAACTGCGGATGTCCCAGTACCTGACGGAGCGGCTCGCGGGCGTCGTCGAGGCCATGGGGCCGAGGCAGATGGACAAGAATCCGCGCACGGGGCCGTACACGGTTACCGACTACCAGACGACGCACACCTGCGGCGGGGCGATCATGGGAACGGATCCGCGCACGAGTGCGCTCAATCGCTACCTGCAGAGCTGGGACGTGCCGAACCTGTTCGTGATGGGATCGACCGCGTTCCCGCAGAACGCGGGCTACAACCCGACCGGGACGGTGGCCGCGCTCGCGAACTGGTCGGCGGACGCGATCATCCATCAGTACGTGCCGCGTCCCGGGCCGCTGGTCAGCTGACCGGGACGGCCAGTGCGCGCGCTCCTTCTCGTCGTTCCTCTTCTCCTGGGTTCACCCGGAACCGCAGCCGCGGGACCGTCGGCGTCGTCGGTCGATGCGCCAGCGACGTCGGCCGATCCGGTGAGTCGCGGTCGCTACCTCGCGGCGGTGGCGGACTGCGGCGGTTGCCACTCGCCGGAAGGCGGCGCACCGTACTCGGGCGGCACGTCGATCGATACCCCCTTCGGCAAGATTCGCGCAACCAATCTCACACCGGATCACGATACGGGGATCGGTGCCTGGTCGGACGAGGAGTTCGTGAATGCCGTGCGCCGGGGAATCAGCCGTGGCGGCTCGCACCTGTATCCCGCGATGCCGTATCCCTACTACACGCGGATGACCGCCGAGGAGGTGCTCGCGATTCGCGCGTACCTCGCGACGCTGCCGCCGGTCCCGCACGTCATCGATCGCAATACCCTGCCCTTCCCGTTCAAGATTCGTGGGCTGCTCGCGGCGTGGAATGCGATCAATTTCAGGGAAGGCACGTACACCGCCGATCCCGGCCACTCCTCCGAATGGAACCGCGGCGCCTATCTCGTCGAGGGTCCGGGGCACTGCGGTGCCTGCCACACGCCCAAGGGTCCGCTCGGCGGCGACAAGAACGCGCTTGACCTCGCCGGCGGCACGGAAGGTGGATGGGTGACGCCGGACTTGCGTCCGGATGCCCGTCGTGGCCTCGATGGCTGGACGGTCGAGGACGTCGTTGCCTACCTCAGAGCGGGGACGAACTGGTACGCCGCCGCCTCCGGCCCGATGGCGGAGGTCGTCGAGAAGTCGACGTCGGAACTGACGCCCGCCGATGCGCGCTCGATTTCCGTGTACCTGCTGTCGCTCAATCGAATCGATGCGCCAGCCATCGCAGTCACCGCGAGCGGCGACGCACGCTGGAACGCGGGCGCCCAAATCTACGTCGATGCCTGCGCTTCGTGCCATGGCGCGCGGGGTGCCGGCCTCAATCCGCTGTTTCCGCGACTCAATGGCAGCCCGATCGTCCAGGCGCCGGACCCGGCGAGCCTCATCCATGTCGTGCTGCACGGCACGCAAAGTGCCGCGACGGCACTCGCACCGACGGGCCCCTCGATGCCGGCATTCGGCTGGGAGCTCGATGACG
>CAYNCY010000035.1:0-15000 GCA_964395195.1 uncultured Steroidobacteraceae bacterium | reverse complement strand
TGGGTCTGGATGAGCTGGGCGATCACGACGTCCTTGTCGAGGTCCTTGAGGAAGCTCTCGATCAGCGTCGTCTTGCCCGCGCCGATTTCGCCCGTGATCACGACGAAGCCGTCGGTGAACCAGATCGTCGACTCCATGTACGCCTTGGCGCGCGCATGGTGCTTGGACAGGTAGAGGAACTGGGGGTCCGGGCTCAGCCGGAACGGCAGCTCCTTAAGTCGGAAGAGTTCGAGGTACATCGCGCGCCGGCTTCGGTTCCGAGTGGCAATCCTTGCCGGAGCCACTATACGGGAGGTCCCGCGCGGGCGGTACGACGGGGCCGCCGGAACGGGCACCCCGTCCCGGATCGGGCCGCGGGCGCGCCTAGCGCCCGCGCACGAGCGCCCGGAGCGCCTTGTCGCGGGCGGCCGCGGTTGCCTCGACCACGGTCGCGTGGCCGAGCTTGCGGCCCGGGCGCGCCTCGCGCTTGCCGTAGTCGTGCAGGTGGACCCCGGGCCGCGCGAGCGTCGTGCGGGCGGGCGGCAGGCGGCCGACGAAGTTCACCATGCCCGCGAAGCCGCGCGCCGCGGTGCTGCCGAGCGGGAGGCCGAGAATCGCGCGCAGGTGATTCTCGAACTGGCTCGTGACCGCGCCCTCGATGGTCCAGTGACCGGAATTGTGCACGCGCGGCGCCATCTCGTTGGCGATGAGCCGACCGCCCGCGACGAAGAACTCAACGCCGAGGACGCCGACGTAGCCGAAGCGCTTCAGGATCGCGCCCACGTGACGTTCGGCGCGTTGCTGCAGTGCCCGTGCGCGGTAGGGCGCGCGGCTGGTCGCGAGGATGCCGTGCTCGTGGACGTTTTCGGTGAGCGGGTAGTACGCCGTCTCGCCGCGGCTGCTTCTCACCGCGAGCAGCGATACCTCGCGCTCGAAGTCGATGAACCCCTCGTAGATCAGCGGCACGCCGCCGAGCGCGGCCCACGCGCGCTCGATGTCGGCGGGACGGCGGATGCGGGCCTGGCCCTTGCCGTCGTAGCCGAAGCGGCGCGTCTTCAGGATGCCCGGGAGGCCGATGCGGTCGATCGCCGCGTCGAGGTCGGCGCGGATGTCGACGGGCGCGAACGGCGGCGTCGGGATGCCGAGGTCGCGGAACAGCGTCTTCTCGAGGAGGCGGTCCTGGGCCACGGCGAGTGCGCGCGGCTGCGGGTACACGGGAGCGCGCGTCTTCATCGCCAGCAGCGATTCGACCGGCACGTTCTCCCAGTCGAAGGTGACGACGTCGGCGCGGCCGGCGAGGGTCGCGAGCTTCGCGAGGTCGTTGAAATCGCCGGTGACGATCGGGCCGACCTGGCCGCCCGGGGAGTCGGCGCTCGTGTCGAAGAACTCGAACTCCAGGCCGAGCGGGTAGCCGGCGAGTGCCAGCATGCGTCCAAGCTGGCCGGCCCCGACGATGGCGACCTTCACGATCCCTGGCCGCTGCGCGGATCCGGCCGCGCCAGTACCTGCGCGGTCTGCTCGCGGCGGTACTTCTCGAGGGCGGTGAGGATCGCGGCGTGCTTGTTGGCGAGGATCGAGGCCGCGAAGAGCGCGGCGTTGACCGCGCCGGGTGCGCCGATCGACATCGTGCCGACCGGCACCCCGGCCGGCATCTGCGCGATCGAGAGGAGCGAGTCCATGCCGTTCAGCGCCTTCGACTGCACGGGCACGCCGATCACCGGCAGGGAGGATTTCGCGGCGGTCATGCCGGGCAGGTGCGCGGCGCCGCCGGCGCCCGCGATCAGCACCTCGAGGCCGCGGCCGCGCGCGGCGCTCGCGTAGTCGAAGAGGAGGTCCGGAGTGCGGTGCGCGGAGACGACGCGCACCTCGTGCGCAATGCCGAGACGCTCGAGCATATCGGCCGCGCCCTGCATCGTCTCCCAGTCGGAGGACGAGCCCATGATGATGCCGACGAGTGGCTGCATCCGGGCGATTTTACTCGGTCGGTTCGGTGCCGGCGAGGGAATCTCGGAGCCGCCGAAACAGGGCCCGCGAAGCCGCCGGCGGCCGCCCGGCCGCCGCCTCGGCGTGCGCGGTCGCGATCAGGGCCCTGAGTTCCTTCGCATCGAGTTCAGGGTGCGCCGCGAGGAGCGGCATGAGCGCGCGCTCGCCCTCGGCGAGGAGGCGATCGCGCAGGGCCTCGAGCCGGTGGAAGTCGCGCGCCAGCATGCGCCGCTCGAGCGCACGTGCCTCGATCGCGGCGCGAAGTTCCGCCACGTCGGATTTCCTCAGGATCTTGCCGATCAGCTGGCGCTGCCGCGCCGCGCCGCCGTGCGCGGTGATCCGCTTGGCGAGGTCGATCGCGTCGCGCAGCTTCTCGCTGAGCGGCAGCGCGTCGAGTTCGGCCGGCACGAGCGCGACGAGCTCATCGCCGAGCTTCTTGAGCTCGGCGGCATCACGTTTGAGACTGCTCTTGCTGGGCCCGTCGAACTCGTCGCCGATCGGGTCTTCGTCCTGCGCCGCCATGGCTCATCCTAGCCTAGAATGCGCTCCTTGGCCCCGCTCCGGACTCCCATGACCGCGCCTGCCTACACCGAACTCGCCAGTCTCGTCGAACGCTCGCTCGCGGAGGCGCGCGCCGCGGGCGCGACCCAGGCCGACGTCGGCGTCAGCGCGGATACCGGGCTCTCGGTCGCGGTGCGCCTCGGCGAGGTCGAGACGCTCGAGTACCAGCGCGACCGCGGCATGGGCATCACCGCCTACGTCGGCCAGCGCAAGGGCACCGCGACCACGGGCGACCTCAACTGGCCCGCGGTCGCGGACACGGTGCGCAAGGCCGTCTCCATCGCGAAGTTCACGGCCGAGGACGAGGCCGCGGGACTTCCGGATCCCGAGACGCTCGCCCGCGACATCCCGGACCTTGACCTCGCGCACCCGTGGGACCTGGGTGCCGAGGAGGCGATCGAGCTCGCGCGCAAGTCCGAGGCCGCCGCGCTCGCGCACGACAAGCGCATCACGAACTCCGAGGGCGCCTCGCTCAACGCGCACTCGGCGCTGCGGGTCTACGGCAACTCGCTCGGCTTCCTCGGCGGCTACCCGAGCACGTACTACAGCGTTTCCTGCGTCGTCATGGGCGAGGCGGACGGCGCGATGGAGCGTGACTACTGGTACACCGCGGCGCGCGACTGGCGCGCGCTCGAGGACGTCGAGGCGGTCGGGCGCAAGGCCGCCGAGCGCGCCGCCGAGCGCCTGGGTGCCCGGCGCGTCCCGACGACGCGGGCCCCGGTGCTCTTTGTTCCGGAACTCGCGCGCGGGCTCATCGGCCATTTTCTCGGCGCCGTGCGCGGCGGCGCGCAGTACCGCAAGAGCTCCTTCCTCCTCGATGCCGCCGGCAGCCAGGTGTTCCCGGCGTTCCTCGGTCTGTCCGAGCGCCCGCACGAACGCGGCGGCCTCGGCAGCGCGCCCTTCGACGGCGAGGGCTGCACGACGCGCGATCGCGAGCTCGTGGCGAAGGGCGTGCTCGATGGCTACGTGTTGAGCACCTACAGCGCGCGGAAGCTCGGCCTCAAGACCACCGGCAATGCGGGCGGTGTCCACAACCTGATCGTCAGCCCGGGAAACGAGGATTTCGCGGCACTGACGCGGCGCATGGGGCGCGGCCTCATCGTCACCGAGCTCATGGGGCAGGGCGTCAACGGCGTCACGGGCGATTACTCGCGCGGCGCCGCCGGCTTCTGGGTGGAGGGCGGGGTGGCCGAGTTCCCGGTCAGCGAGATCACCATCGCCGGCAACCTCAAGGACATGTTCCGGAACCTCGTCGCGGTCGGCAACGACGTCGATGCGCGCGGTTCCATCCGCACGGGTTCGATCCTGCTCGAGGAAATGACGATCGCCGGCGAATGAGCCCGTGCGGCATCGCGCCGCACCCGTGCCCCCGTTTCCATCCCGCCCCTGCCCGCCTCTGCCCGCCTATTCCGGAGTACCGCCATGGTCGACAACTACCACAAGCGCAAGATCGGCGACCGGACGCTCTCGCCGGTCACGCAGATGATGGGCTTCGGCTACGACCCGCACCTCTCCGAGGGCTCCCTCAAGCCGCCGATTTTCCTGACCTCGACCTTCGTGTTCCGCACCGCGCAGGACGGCAAGGACTTCTTCGACTACACGAGCGGCAGGAAGCCCCTGCCGGCCGGCGCCCCGGGCGGCCTCGTGTACTCGCGCTTCAACAACCCGAACAGCGAAGTGCTCGAGGACCGGCTCGCGCTCTTCGACGGCGCCGAGTCCGCGGCGGTCTTCTCATCCGGCATGGCCGCGATCGCAACGACGCTGCTGACGTTCCTGAAGGCCGGGGATGTCATCCTCCTCTGCCAGCCGCTCTACGGCGGCACCGAGACGCTGGTGGCGAAGGCGCTGCCCAACTACGGCATCCGCCACGTCGCCTTCACCGACGGGATCGACCGCGAGGTCGTGCACGCGGCGGCGCTCGAGGCGCTCAAGCTCGGTCGCGTGGGGCTCATCCTGACCGAGACGCCCGCGAACCCGACCAACGCACTCGTCGACCTCGAGCTCATGGCGAAGACCGCCGACATGATCGGCGAGCGCCAGGGCCACCGCCCGCCGGTCGTTACCGACAACACGATGCTCGGCCCCCTCTACCAGCAGCCGCTCAAGCTGGGTGCGGACCTCAACATCTATTCGCTCACCAAGTACGTCGGCGGCCACTCCGACCTCGTCGCCGGCGGCGTCTCGGGCGCACGCGCCCGGGTGCAGCCGATCCGGCTGCTCCGCGGTGCCATCGGCACGCAGCTCGACCCGCACTCGGCGTGGATGCTGCTCCGGTCGCTGGAGACGCTGGTGCTGCGGATGGAACGCGCCAACGACAACGCGCGCGTCGTCGCCGCCTTCCTCGCGACCCACCCCAAGATCACCGCGGTCAATTACCTGGGCTCGCTTGCCGATGACGACCCGCGCCGCCGCGTCTTCGCGCGCCAGTGCACGGCACCGGGCTCGACCTTCTCCTTCGACGTCGCGGGCGGCGAGGCGGGCGCGTTCAGGTTCCTGGACGCCCTCGCGGTGATCAAGCTCGCGGTGAGCCTGGGGGGCACCGAGAGTCTCGCGAGCCACCCGGCCGCGATGACGCACTCGGGCGTCCCGGCGGACGTGCGCCGCCGGCTTGGCATCTCGGACGCCATGATCCGCCTCTCGGTCGGTATCGAGGATGCCCAGGATCTCGTCGAGGACATCCGCCAGGCGCTCGAGAAGGTCTAGGGCCCGTCCGGGCGCGCCTCCGCGGGGGCGCTCGCGATGAACACCTTGAGCGACACGGGGCTCAGCTCCTTGCCGACGAGCGCCTCGAGGCGGTCGCAGTACTCTTCCGCCGGTCCCATGAGCCGCGCGCGCCGGAGCGTCATCGCACGGCCGCTGTCGCCATCCCGGACCGCAGTCATGACCTGATCGAGCGAGATACTGCCGAGGTCGCGGCCCGGCACCAGCGCCTCGCGCTCCGTGGCCTGCAGGAGCCCTGCCCCCTGGAGCGCATCGACGATGGGGCCGAGCGCGATGCTCGGCACCTCGAGCGTCTCCGACAGCGTGTCGACGCTCCAGGGCTTCCCGCCCGACTCGAAGGCCTTGCCGACCAGGTACATCGCACTCAGCGCCAGGCGCTCCCGCAGGCGCGCCGTCGGGATGATCTCGCGCTGGCCCGAGCGCAGGTAGTGCGGGTACTGCAGGTAGAAGGCGAGCAGAGCACCCGTCAGCAGGATCAGCCAGTTGAGCCACACCCACATGAACGCGAGCAGCACGATCGCGAAGCTCGCGTAGATCGCCATCATCCGGGTCGAGTAGGCGGCGAGCTGCGCAAAGGCGAGGCTGGCCGCGACCCAGGCCGCGGCCGCGGCGAGCCCGGCGATGGCCGCGTAGCGCACGCGCACGCGGGTGTTCGGGATGAACGTGTAAAGGAACGCGAAGGCCGCGCCGATCACGAGCAGCGGCCCGAGCTTGCCGAGCATCACGATCAGCGTGCCGAACGGCTGGTGCGCGCTCAGCCACAGCATCATCGAGTCGGTCGAGACCGACGCGACGAGTCCGAACGCGGCGACCGCCACGATGGGACCGATGATCAGCACCGCCAGGTACTCGCTGAAGCGCCGCGCGAGGCTGCGCGCGCGCTCGACGTGCCAGATGTGGTTGAAGGAGGCCTCGACCTTCTGGATCACCGACACCACGGTCCAGAGCAGGAACGCGAGGCCGAGGGAGCCGAGCACGCCGCCCCGGGTGCGGTCGACGAAGCCGATCACGCGCTGCGTGAGCTCGGGGCCGCGGTCGCCGAGCGGCCGGAAGAAGTCGTAGATCAGGGGCTCGAAGTCGTGGTGGAAACCGAGGCCCTTGATGATCGCGAAGCAGAACGCGATCAGCGGCACGATCGAGAGGATCGTCGTGTAGACGAGGCTCATCGCGCGCATGTTGATGTCACCGCCAACGAGGTCGCGGGTGATCGCGTACACGTAGCGGACGGCCGTCAGCGCGGCCGTGACGCCGCGGGTACGCGGTGCCGCCGGCTCCTCGAACAGGAGCGCCTCGAAGCGCTGCAGGAGGTCGGTCAGCATGGGGCTAGCCTTGCACTTCGCGGCGCCGGCTGGCAAGCGACGCCAGCGGCGCTATAAGCTCGGGCCCCCCGCTGGAGCGCACCGTGACGAGGATGAGTGGCTACCCCGAGCGCATCGTGTGCCTCACCGAGGAGACGACCGAGGCGCTGTACCTCCTCGGTGAGGAGGCGCGCATCGTCGGCATCTCGGGCTTCACGGTGCGCCCGCCGCGCGCGCGCCGCGAGAAGCCGAGGGTGTCCGCGTTCACGAGCGCGAAGATCGACAGGATCGTCGCGTTGCAGCCCGACCTCGTGCTCGGCTTCTCGGACCTGCAGGCCGACATCGCCGCCGAACTCATCCGCCGCGGCATCGACGTGCACGTCTTCAACCAGCGGAGCGTCGCGGGAATCCTCACGATGCTGCGCACGCTCGGCGGCATGATCGGCTGCGCCGCGCGCACCGCGGAGCTCGTCGCGACGCTCGAGGCCGGCATCGCGAGCGCCCGGGCCGAGGCGGCGGCGCTGCCGCGGCGCCCGCGGGTCTACTTCGAGGAGTGGGACGAGCCGCAGATCTCGGCGATCCGCTGGGTCTCGGAGGTCATCGAGATCGCGGGCGGCATCGACTGCTTCCCCGAACTCGCGCGGGAGCCCCTCGGCAGGAACCGCATCATCGCCGACCCGCTCGAGGTGCCGAGGCGCGCCCCCGACATCATCCTCGGGTCGTGGTGCGGCAAGAAGTTCAGGCCCGAGAGCGTCGCGGCGCGGGCGGGCTGGGCGGCGGTGCCGGCCGTGCGGGATGGCGAACTCCACGAGATCAAGTCGCCGGTGATCCTGCAGCCCGGGCCCGCGGCGCTGACGGACGGCCTCGCCGCGATCGCGGCGGTCATCCGGCGCTGGGCCGACGCGCACCCGGACACGGCCCGCTGAGCGGGATCAGGGCGCGGTCAGGAGCCTGAGCGCCTCGAGATACTTCTCGCTCGTCCGCTTGACGACGTCGGGCGGCAGCGTCGGTCCCGGCGCGCGCTTGTCCCAGTCGAGCGTCTCGAGGTAGTCGCGCACGAACTGCTTGTCGAACGAGGGCGGGCTCGTGCCCGGCCGGTAGCTCGCGACGGGCCAGAAGCGCGAGGAATCCGGCGTCAGCACCTCGTCGATCAGCACGAGCCGCTGGTGGCCATCGACGCCGAACTCGAACTTGGTGTCGGCGATGATGATGCCGCGCTTGAGGGCGTACTCGGCGGCGAAGGCATAGAGCGAGAGCGCGGTGCGGCGCACCTGCTCGGCGAGCGAGGCGCCGATGACGGCGGCCATCGCCTCGAAGCTGACGTTCTCATCGTGCGCGCCGGCGGGCGCCTTGGTCGCCGGCGTGAAGATCGGCTCCGGCAGGCGATCGGCCTGCCTGAGTCCCTCGGGCAGCCGGATGCCGCAGATCGAGCCCGACTTCTGGTAGTCCTTCCACCCCGAGCCGATCACGTAGCCGCGGACAACCGCCTCGATCGGGAGCGCCCGCAGGCGCTTCACCACGACCGCGCGGTGCTTGAGGAGCCGCCGCTCGGCGGCATCGGTGACGAAGTGCTCGACCGGGATGTCGGCGAGCTGGTTGCAGACGAGGTGGCTCGTGCGTTCGAACCAGAAGTTCGAGATCTCGGTCAGCACCCGGCCTTTCTCGGGGATCGGGTTCGGCATGATGACGTCGAAGGCCGACAGCCGGTCGGTCGTCACGATCAGCATGAGGTCGGCATCGAGCGCGTAGATGTCGCGCACCTTGCCCCGGTGCAGGAGCTCAAGCCCCGCGAGGTGCGTCTCGAATACCGGCTCGCCGGTCGTGTCGTTCATCGGTTCTTCTTTGGGCGGCGGGCGCCGGGTCGCTGCTACCATGAACGGCCGGACCGCCACGGGCCCGGCATTCTTGCAGTGCGCGCAAATCAGGGTCAAGAAACTCGATGCGGTGGATGGGCAAGCTGGTCGGCGCGATCGTCGGGTTCCTCGCGCTGCGGGGTGTCTACGGCCTCGTGTTCGGCGCGATCCTCGGGCACACCTTCGACCAGTGGCAGGCGCGCGAGGCGGCGCTGGCCGCGGCGCGCGAGGCCGGGGCGGGCGAGGGGCCCGCGTCGATCGGCGAGCTCCTTTTCCAGACGGCCTTCGCGGTCATGGGCTACCTCGCCAAGGCCGATGGCCGCGTCACCGAGGCCGAGATCGGCGCCGCGCGCACGATCATGCAGGACCTGCACCTCGACGAATGGCACCGCCAGCGCGCGATCGAGGCGTTTTCACGCGGCAAACTCCCGGACTACCCGATCGAGGCGGAGCTCGCGCGGCTGCGCGCGGCGTGCGGGCCGCGCCACGACCTCCTGCGGGTGTTCCTCGAGATCCAGGTCCGGGCCGCGCTCGCCGGCAACGACCTCAAGGGCCCCGTGCGCGGACTCCTGCTCGGCGTCGCCCAGCGGGTCGGCTTCGGCGGACTCGAGGTCGCCCAGCTGGAGGCGGCGCTCAGGCTCCAGCAGGGAAGGGGCTGGACCGCACCCCCGCCGGCACCCGGCGCCCGCCTGCAGAGCGCCTACGAAGTACTGGGAATTCAGGCCTCCGCCAGCGACGAGGAGGTCAAGATGGCGTATCGTCGGCAGATGAGCGAGAACCATCCGGACAAGCTGGTCGCGCGCGGGCTGCCGGAATCTATGCAGGACGTGGCGAAGGAAAAGACGCAGCGTATCCGCCAGGCGTACGAGGTCATCTGTGAGCACCGGGGCCTCCGCTAGCGGCGCCACCGCCGCGCGGGTGCCGGCGGCGCTGCAGTCCTTCTTCCGGGTGGCCGACGCCTGGGAGCTGTCGGAGATCCAGCAGTGCAAGCTGCTGCGCTGCCCCTCCGCCGCGGTGCTGCGCCGCTACCGGGTCGGGCAGGGGCCGCGCCTGACGCCGACCCAGCAGAAGCGCATCCAGATCGTCACCGGCATCCACGCCGCGCTCGCCAAGAACGGCCTGTTGGGCGAGCGCGCGTTTCGCTGGGTGCACGAGCCCCGGCGCGAGGTTCCCTTCAAGGGCGAGACGCCCGTGCATTACATGATGGACGGGGGCGTCGATGCGCTCGTCGCCGTCGCCCACCTCCTGTCGGGACGCTGAGCATCGTGCAGCCCTTCATAGCGCCCTCCATCCTGTCGGCCGATTTCGCGCGCCTCGGCGCTGAAGTCGAGTCCGTCATCGCCGCTGGCGCCGACGTGATCCATTTCGACGTCATGGACAACCACTACGTCCCGAACCTCACCATCGGACCGCTGGTCTGCGAGGCGCTCAGGAAGCACGGCATCACCGCACCCATCGACGTGCACCTGATGGTGAAGCCGGTCGATCGGATCGTGCCGGACTTTGCCGCGGCGGGCGCGACCTGGATCAGCTTTCACCCGGAGGCGAGCGAGCACGTCGACCGCACGCTCGGCCTCATCCGCGAGCACGGCTGCCGCCCGGGGCTCGTCCTCAACCCCGCGACGCCGCTCGACTGCCTCGACTTCGTCATGGACAAGGTCGACCTGATCCTGCTGATGTCCGTGAACCCCGGGTTCGGCGGGCAGAAGTTCATCGACAGCGCGCTCAGGAAGCTCACCGAGGTCCGCCGGCGCATCGCCGCCTCCGGCCGCGAGATCCGCCTCGAGATCGACGGGGGCGTGAAGGTCGAGAACATCGGCGCCATCGCGCGCGCGGGGGCCGACACCTTCGTCGCGGGCTCGGCAATCTTCGGGTCCAAGGACTACGCCGACACGATCAGGCGCATGCGCGCCGAGATCGCCGCCGCGACCACCACGGCGTAGAGGCCCGAAACGACGACGCCCCGCCAAGGCGGGGCGTCGTGATCGACCCCAAAAGCGCCTCGCGCGCCCTATTCGTCGTCGTCGTCGTCGCCATCGTCATCGACGCGGGACTTCGCGAGCTTGTCGCGCATTTCCTTGGTCGGGACGACGACCGGGCGGGTCTTCATCTTGGGACGCGCGCCGAACACGACGATGGTCTTGCCGGTGGCCTTCAGGAGCCCCTGCTCCTCGAGCACTTTAAGCACGCGGCCTGCCATCTCGCGCGAGCAGCCAACGAGCCGCGACAGCTCCTGCCGGCTCACCTTGATCTGCATGCCCTGGGGGTGCGTCATCGCGTCCGGTTCGCCGCACAGGTCCATGATCGCGTGCGCGACCCGGCCGGTGACGTCGACGAAGGCGAGGTCGCCGAGCTTCTTGTTGGTCCGGTCGAGGCGCGTGGCGAGCTGCGTTGCGAGCTCGAAAATGAGGCCCGGGCTTTCGGCGCCGATCTGGCGGAAGCGCGGATAGGTCATCTCGGCGAGTTCGCAGCTCTGGCGGGTGCGCACCCAGGCGCTGCGCGTCGGGGCTTCGTGGAAGAGGCCCATCTCGCCGAAGAACTGGCCCTTGTTGAGGTAGGCGAGAACCATCTCGTTGCCTTCCTCGTCCTCGATCATCACCTCGACCGAGCCGCTGATGATGTAGTACAGAACGTCAGGCAGGTCGCCGGCATGGATGATCACCGTCTTCGACGGGACCGTACGGATGCGGCAGTAGCTCAGGAACCGGTTGATCGCGGGCAGATCGCTGAGCGGCTTGGTCTGTTCGTCCATCAGTCGTTCCCTCATAGCACCGTAATGCCAGACTCGCTATCCGGCAGATATAGAACATAACGCTCTGAATCGCAAGCAAAACGCGGCATCGGCCGCCTCAAACAGCGTTCAGAACCAGTACGCGCTCGCGGTCATCACGCGCGCGGTCGCGCGCATCAGGTGACGGACGGGGCCGGGAAGTTCGCTCGCGCCGCGCGCGCGCGCGTGTTTGCCGTGCGCGATTTCGTCCACGCGCATCTGCTCGAGAACCGCGCGGCTCGCGCGATCCTCGGGCGGAAGGCGCGCGAGCTGGTCATCGATGTGGCCCTCGACCTGGCGCTCGGTCTCGGTGATGAAGCCGAGGCTGACCTTGTCGCCCGCAAGACCCGCGAGCGCGCCGATCGCGAGGCTCCCCGCGTACCAGAGCGGATCGAGCACGCTCGGGCGGGAACCCAGGGCTGCGAGTCGCGCGGCGCACCAGCTGAGGTGATCGCCCTCCTCGCGGGCGGCGTCCAGCATGAACGTGCGTACCGCCGGGTCACGGGCCACGAGCGCCTGTCCGTGGTAAAGCGCCTGGGCGGCGACCTCCCCGGCGTGATTGACCCGCATCAGGGAGGCCGCTTCCCGGGCGGCCGCGGAGCCCGGCGCCGGCCCCTCAGAGCCCTCCGGAGGCCCCGGGAGAGGCCTCCCGGCCCGGGCAACGCCCGCGGGCTGCCCCGAAATCGCCTTAAGCCCCTGATCTATAACAGATAAAAGGCGATCGGCCGGGGTCAATTCACGCAGTTCAGGTGGCATCGGACCCTTATTATATGACCCCCGATGACCGCATCGGACCGGGTCTCCTGGCCCCCTCAGGGCGGTGGCGGCGGACTCTCCCGACCCTTTCCAAGACTGCCGCCAGCCAGTAGACTTCGCGGTCTTTCGCCCGCCCCCCATTGAGCCATCCATGAATACGGTTTTCGAGAAGTCGCAGACGGTGCGACGCGACTGGTTGTTGGTTGACGCCTCCGGCAAGACGCTGGGTCGCCTCGCGACCGGCATCGCGATGCGCCTGCGCGGCAAGCACAAGCCGAGCTACACCCCGCACGTCGATTGCGGCGACAACATCATCGTGCTGAATGCCGAGAAGATCACGGTCACGGGCGCGAAGCTCAAGGACAAGATCTACTACCACCACACCGGTGCGATCGGCGGAATCAAGAGCATCGCGCTCGGCAAGATGCTCGCGGAGCACCCGGAGCGCGCGATCGAGATCGCCGTGAAGGGCATGCTGCCGAAGGGCCCGCTTGGCCGGAAGATGTTCAAGAAGCTGCACGTGTTTGCCGGTGGCAAGCACCCGCACGCGGCGCAACAGCCGAAGACGATCGAGATCGTCTGACGCCCTCCACGATTACGAGCAAGGTTTAATACATGGCTGCCAGCACCTACTACGGAACCGGACGTCGCAAGAGCTCCACTGCGCGCGTTCACATGACGCCGGGCTCCGGCAAGATCACGATCAACGCCCGCACGATCGAGCAGTTCTTCGGTCGCGAGACCGGTCGGATGATCGTCCGCCAGCCGCTCGAGCTCGTGCAGATGGCGACCCGCTTTGACATCGAGGTCGCCGTCGACGGCGGCGGCATCACCGGCCAGGCCGGCGCGATCCGCCACGGCATCACGCGCGCGCTGCTCGAGTTCGACGAGACGCTGCGCAAGCCCCTGCGTGCCGCCGGCTTCGTCACGCGCGACGCGCGCGAGGTCGAGCGCAAGAAGGTCGGTCGTCGCAAGGCCCGTCGCGGAACCCAGTTCTCGAAGCGCTGAGCCGGGACGGACCGTTCCAGCTTCGCGGCTCTTCGGTCGGAGTCAGAAATTGGGGGATCGTCTAGCGGTAGGACTACGGACTCTGACTCCGTCAACCTAGGTTCGAATCCTAGTCCCCCAACCAACCCAAAGGGCCCGTCATGCGACGGGCCTTTTTTTTTCGTGGCCGCCGCTGGTCGCCGGCGAGTGCAGATCAGGCAGAATCGGCCACACCGCTGACCCAAGGCGCACGCGTGCAACGACGCCCGCTCATCCCGATTCCGCCCGGCGCCTGCCGTGGCGTCTTCACCTTCGCCTGCCTCTTCCTGCAGACGGCGCTCTGCTGTGTTCCGCTCCTCTCGCTCGGGCTCCTCAAGTTCCTGCTGCCGATACCGGCGGTGCGCCGGAGCCTCAGCCGGGTACTCGTGCGCATCGCCGAGACGTGGATCGCGATCAACCGCGCTCTCTTCGGGGCGACCCAGACCGTCCGGTGGGAAGTGCGCGGGCTCGAGGGTCTCGACCCCGGGGCGTGGTACCTCGTCATCGCCAACCATCAGTCCTGGGTCGACATCCTGGCCCTGCAGATCGTCTTCAACCGGCGGATTCCCTTCCTCAAGTTCTTCCTCAAGGAGCAGCTGCGCTGGGTTCCCGTGATGGGGCTCGCCTGGTGGGCGCTCGACATGCCATTCATGAAGCGCTATTCCCGTGCCGAACTCGAGCGCCGGCCCGAGCTCAAGGGCACCGACCTCGCGACGACGCGCCGCGCCTGCGAGCGCTTCAGCCTCATTCCGACGTCGGTCATCAACTTCGTGGAGGGGACCCGCCGGACTCCGGCGAAGCAGGCGGCGACACGCTCGCCGTACCCGCACCTGCTCGCACCCCGCGCCGGCGGTGTCGCGTTCGTGCTGGGCGCGATGGGCGGCATCCTCAAGGAACTGATCGACGTGACGATCGCCTACCCGGAAGGAGTGGGTGGCCTCTGGGCGCTGTGCTCCGGCCGAGTCGGGCGCATCGTCATCGAGGTGGACCGGCGCCCGCTCGAGCCCTGGCTCACGGCCGGCGACTACGTCAACGACGCCGCGTTTCGCGCGCGCTTCCAGGCGTGGCTGACCGCCCTGTGGGACGCGAAGGAAGCGCGCCTGGCGCGCCTGTTGGATACGCCCGCACCGCGCGCCGAAGCACCCTAGGGCTTCAGCACCTCGACGCCGCTGTCGCTGCCGATCAGGAGCACGTCCGCGCCGCGGCGCCCGAAAATCCCGTTGCAGACGACGCCGACGATCTCGTTGATCGCCGCTTCCGTCTCGGGGGGATTCACCAGCCTCAGGTTGTGGACGTCGAGGATCTGGTTGCCGTTGTCGGTGACGACGCCCTCGCGCAGCACCGGCTGGCCGCCGAGCTTCACGAGCTGCCGCGCGACGTAGGAGCGCGCCATCGGGATCACCTCGACGGGGAGCGGAAAGCGTCCGAGCACGTCGACCAGCTTTGACCGATCGGCGATGCAGACGAAGCGACGCGAGGCCGCGGCGACGATTTTCTCGCGGGTCAGGGCCGCGCCGCCGCCCTTGATCAGGTGCAGGTGGCGGGTCGCCTCGTCGGCGCCGTCGATGTACACCTCGAGGTCGCCGGCGCTGTTGAGATCGACGACCTCGATGCGCGCCTCCTTGAGGAGCCGCGTGCTCGCCTCCGAGCTCGAGACCGCACTCGCGATCGGGATCCGCCGGCGGGCGAGGGCGGCGATGAAGTGGTTGACCGTCGAGCCCGTGCCGACGCCGAGCACGCAACCCTCGGGCACGTATTCGAGCGCCGCCTCGGCTGCCCGCTTCTTCTGGTCGTCGCTCGACATGGTGCTGAAGTCCTTTGTTTTAAGGCTCCGGAGCCGCGTCGCTGAAAACGCGAACCCCACAAACGACTGTGCCCGCTTTCGCGGGCACAGTCAGTGAAGAGCGGGGATTTAGTCAGTGACTAGAGATCTTGCGATCTCCATCCTCCGCTTCTTCGAAGGCTCACTTCTTCTTCGTGGCCTTCTTCTTCGCAGCTTTCTTCTTGGTCGCCATAGTAGTTCTCCATGTCGGGTTAGTCCGGGGACGCAGTA
>CAYNCY010000034.1:0-15069 GCA_964395195.1 uncultured Steroidobacteraceae bacterium | reverse complement strand
GTCGGTTCCGCGAGCCGCTCGAACTGCGTCTTGTCGTAGCGCACGCCCACGAACCAGCGCTCGGTCCAGCCGTCCTTCAGTCCCTGCGAGCCGCCGAGGTACGCCTCGGTCTGGTTATGCGTCTCCTCGAACTGGTCGACGACCTGGCCGAGCGAGTAGCGCGAGACGACGCTGGTGCCCTGGGACGCGAGCACGCCGCCCGCCTCGCGCGTCTCGAGCGAGTAGAACGGCCGTATGAACGACAGCGCCTTCACGCTGCCGTCGCTGTTGTCGGAGTAGTCGGCGACGAGCTGCCACCAGCTGCCGCCGATGTTGGGATCGGAGTAGTTGATCGAGTCGGAGGTCCGGTCGACGTCGCGCGAGTGCGTGTACTGGAGGTCCGTGCCAAGGCCGAGGAGGTTCTTCTCCTCCATCTGGAACTTCGAGGCGTTCTTGCCGCCGCTCCGTCCGAGGGAAATGCCGGGATCGAGCGTCCAGACGTCGCGCACCGTGACCGCGAGGTCGACGCTGTTGTGCTCTGCATCGTAGGCGACGGGCACGATCCAGGCGTCGTTCAGGTACTCGCGGCTCCTGAGGATCCGCTCGGTCTCCGCGATGTCGTGCGCGTGGAAGCGCTGTCCGCTCGCGAACAGCAGGGAGTTGCGGACCGTCTTCTCGCGCGTTGCGTAGTGGAGTTTGTCCGCGAGCCGGAAGAGCGGATGGTCCTCGCGCTGGTCCTTGAGGTCGAAGATGTTCTGGACGTACACGTCGACGCGTCCGACGGTGGCGCCCCTCTCCTCCAGCTGCGCGAGCGTCGGGATGCCGGTCGGGCTCTGCGCCGTTACCGGTGGCTCGTCCGCGCGGATCGCCGGCCCCGTCGCCAGTGCCAGGGCGGCGAAGGCGAGGGCCAGCAGGCGGGGACTGTTCAGGGGATGAGTACCGTCGAGCCCGTGGTCCGGCGCGCCTCGAGGTCGATGTGCGCGCGCGCGGTCTCGGCGAGCGGATAGGTCTGGCCGATGCGGATCTTGACGGTCCCGTCCGCGACGATGTCGAAGAGCTCGCGCGCGGCGCGGTTGAGCTGTGCGCGGGTCGCGATGTAGTGGAAGAGCGTCGGCCGCGTGAGATAGAGGGAGCCACGGCGACTCAGTTCCAGCGGCGACATCAGGGGCGGCGCACCCGAGGAGTTGCCGAAGCTGACCATGAGGCCGCGAGGCTTCAGGCAATCGAGCGAGCCCATGAACGTGTCCTTGCCGACCGAGTCGTACACGACCGGCGCGCCCTTGCCCTTCGTGATCTCCCGGACGCGCGTCACGAAGTTCTCGCGCGGAGTCACGATCACGTGGTGGGCGCCGTGCTCGCGGACGAGCTCCGCCTTGGCATCGCTGCCGACGATGGCGATGACTTCGGCGCCGAGCGCGCGCGCCCACTGCACCGCGATGAGCCCGACGCCGCCCGCGGCGGCGTGGATCACGACCGGGTCGCGCTTGCGGATCTTGTAGCTGCCCTTCAGGAGGTAGTGCGCGGTCAGACCTTTGAGCATGATCGCTGCCGCGACCTGATCCGGGATCGAGTCCGGAAGCTTCACGAGCTTGTCCGCCGGCACGTGCGCAACCTCGGCGTAGGAGCCCGTACCCGCGCCCGTGTAGGCGACGCGGTCGCCGACCGCGAGCTGGGTGACCCCCGTGCCGATCTCCTCGACGATCCCGGCGCCTTCCTGGCCGAGGATCAGCGGCAGGGTCGAGGACGGATAGAGCCCGGAGCGGTAGTACACGTCGATGTAGTTGACGCCGATCGCGGTGTGCCGGACCTTGGCTTCGTTGCGCTTCAGGCGCGGCAACGCGACGTCAGTCCACTCGAGCACTTCGGGACCGCCCGTCGCGCGAACCAGGATTGCACGGGTCATGAATCACCTCCATCGGACGTGAAGGCGAGTCTAGCAGCCCCGCGATTATGCCCCGCCGAGCGGCCCGGTGGCGATCACGAGGTCGAGGACCGGGTGCCCGCCGAGCAGGTGCGAGGTGATGATTCGCTCGAGGTTTTCAGGGGTGCAGTCGCGGTACCACGTGCCCTCGGGGTAGACGACCGCGATCGGACCGTCGCGACAGACCCTGAGGCACCCGACCTTGTTGCGCAGGACGCCACCGTCGGTGTCGACGATCTTGAGCTCGCGCAGCCGACGCTTGAGGAACGCCCAGCTGGCTTCCCCCGCCTCGATGGGTGCGCACTTGCCGATGCCGACGCACAGGAAGATGTGCCGGCGGGCCGAGTCGAGGTGCAGTCCCTCGAGCACCTTCTCGAGGTCGTCCGTCGTCGCGCTCACGGGGAGTGGCCGGCCCGACCGTCTCGGAAGATCGCGTTCAGAGCGCCTGCTCGTCGCCTTCGCCGGTGCGGATGCGCACGACGCGCTCGATGTCCGAGATGAAGATCTTGCCGTCCCCGACCTTGCCGGTGCGCGCGGCCGAGACGATGGCCTCGACGACCTGGTCGAGGAGATCGTCCTTGACCGCCACTTCGACCCGGGTCTTCGGCACGAAATCGACGACGTACTCGGCGCCGCGGTAGAGCTCGGTGTGGCCGCGCTGCCGGCCGAAGCCCTTGACCTCCGTGACGGTCATGCCGGAGATGCCGATCTCCGACAGCGCCGCACGCACGTCGTCGAGCTTGAACGGCTTGATAATCGCGGTGATCAGTTTCATTTCGGCAGGCTCCTGTCGCCCGTCTACTCTAGCGAAAAACCCTCTCCCTCGCCGCGTTTGCAGCTTCCGTGCCGCGGACGCCTGCGCTCCCGAATCATGCACTTAGCGAAACCCGAGGCGCGGGGTCGCACCAGCTTGGCGCGCCTGCCGGCGGGGGTTGCGCGCCTTTGGTGCACTCGGGCGCAGGGCTCGCTAGAGTGTCGGGCCGTTTGGGGGACGAGAGCATGCCGCAGACCATCGTGATCGTGGGCGCGGGCCAGGCCGCCGCGCAGGCGACCGACTCGCTGCGTCGCGGCGGCCACGAGGGCGCGATCGTGCTCGTTGGCGAGGAAGCGGAGCTTCCGTACCAGCGCCCGCCCCTCTCGAAGAAATTCCTGTCGGGCGAGCTGCCGCCCGAGCGCCTGGCGATCCGCCCGGCCTCGTTCTACGAGACGCAGCGCGTCGAGCTCAAGCTCGGGCGCCGCGCCGAGACCCTCGATCTCGGCGCGCGCACGCTCACCCTCGATGACGGCACGCGCCAGGGCTACGACCGCCTGCTGCTCGCGACCGGCACGGTACCGCGCAAGCTCACCGTGCCGGGCGCCACGCTCGCCGGCATCCACTACCTTCGCACCGTCGCCGACGTGAACGCGATCCGCGGCGAACTTGCCGCCGCGCAACGAGTCGTCATCGTCGGTGGCGGTTACATCGGCCTCGAGGTCGCGGCAACCTGCCGCGGTCTCGGCGCCGAGGTCGACGTGCTCGAGATGGCGGATCGCGTGATGAACCGCGTGGTCGCGCCCGAGGTGTCGGCGTTCTACGCCGCCGAGCACGCGCGCGGCGGCGTTCGCATCCACACGAACACCTTCGTCAGCGGCTTTCGCGCGCGCGCCGATGACGCGGGCAAGGTCGGCGCGGTCGAGAGCATGGGTGGCGTCGAGTTCGCGGCGGACCTCGTCGTGGTCGGCATCGGCGTCGTCGCGGTGAGCGATCTCGCCGAGCGCGCGGGGCTTGCGGTCGAGAACGGCATCGCGGTCGATGAGTACACGCGCACGACCGATCCCTACGTCTGGGCCGCCGGGGATTGCAGCAACCACCCGAGCCCGCGCTTCGGGCGGCGCGTGCGCCTGGAGTCCGTCGACAACGCCTTCGAGCAGGCGAAGACCGCCGCCGCCAACATGCTCGGCGGCACGACCGTCCACGACAAGGTGCCGTGGTTCTGGTCGGACCAGTACGACCTCAAGCTGCTCATCGTTGGTCTTAACTTCGACTACGACGAGGTGCTGGTGCGCGGCGATCCCGCGTCCCGCAGCTTCGCCTGCGGGTACTTCAGGGCCGGCGAGCTCCTCGCGCTCGACTCGGTCAACAGCCCCAAGGACTACATGGCGGCCAAGAAGCTGATCGCGGAGCGCGCCCGGATCGACCGCGCCCGCTTCATCGACCCCGCCGTCGCACTCAAGGACGCCCTCGCCTGAGGCCCCGTCGGCCTTTTGCTGCACTGCAAGAGAGGGCGTAGACTGGCGAATCCAGTGACCGGAGCGTCCCATGGCCGAGCCCGACATCCAAAGCGCCCTGCCGGCCCTCGAGGGCCTGACGACGGCACTCCCGCGTGCCCCGACCGCCGATGCGATCGACCACGCGTTCAAGGCGGCGCTCGGCAAGATGACGGGCGGCCTGTCGCCGACCGCCTATGGCACCGCCTGGGCGGATTGGGCGCTCAAGCTCGCCGCCTCCCCCGCGCGCCTCGTGGAGCTCCAGCAGGACGCGCTCGCGCGCGCCGCTGACAACCTCGAGTTCGCGCGCCGCGCCGCCGAGGGCACGCCGCTCTCGCCGGCCGAGGGACTCGCCTCCCCGCCCGACACGCGCTTCACCGGCGATGCGTGGCAGCAGTTTCCGTTCAACGTGCTCGCGCACGGCTTCGAGAACGGCGCCGCGTGGCTGCGCGAGCTCCCGAAGGGTGTCGAGGGACTCGATCCCTACAACGCGAACCTGGTTGAGTTCACGGTGCGCCAGTGGCTCGACGCACTCGCGCCGAGCAACTTCCTGCCGACCAACCCCGAGCTTCAGGAGCTGACCCGCGCCGAGGGCGGCCAGAACCTCTTGCGCGGCGCCCAGAACCTGATCGAGGACATGGCGCGGCTCGTCCAGAAGAAGGGACCGACCGGCGCGGAGGCCTTCGAGCCCGGCAAGGGCACCGCGCTCTCGCCCGGTGCGGTCGTGTTCCGAAACGCGCTGATCGAGCTCATCCAGTACTCGCCCGCGACCCCGACCGTCTACGCCGAGCCCGTGCTGATCGTGCCGGCGTGGATCATGAAGTACTACATCCTCGACCTCTCGGCGAAGAACTCGCTGGTCAAGTACCTGACCGAGCAGGGCCACACGGTCTTCATGGTGTCGTGGAAGAACCCCGAGCCCGCCGATCGCGACTTCGGCATGGACGACTACCTCGAGCTCGGTTTTCGCGCGGCGCTCGATGCGGTCACGGCGATCGTGCCCGATACGAAGGTGCATGCGACCGGCTACTGCATCGGCGGGACATTGCTTGCGATCGGCGCCGCGACGCTCGCGCGCGAGAAGGATGAACGCCTCGCGAGCATGACGCTGCTCGCCGCGCAGACCGACTTCTCCGAGCCCGGCGAGCTCGCGCTGTTCATCAACCCGAGCCAGCTGTCGCTGCTCGAGGCGCAGATGTACCAGGAAGGCGTGCTCGACAGCCGCCAGATGGGCGGCGCGTTCCAGATGCTGCGGCCGCGCGACCTCATCTGGCAGCCGATGCTGCAGAGCTACGTCAAGGGCCAGCGCGAGCCGATGATCGACCTGATGGCGTGGAACGCCGACGGCACGCGCATGCCCTACAAGATGCACACCGAATACCTGTACCGGCTCTACATGGACAACGAGCTCTCGGCCGGCCGATTCCCGGTCAAGGGCGAGCCCGTTTCCTTGAGTGCGATCACCGCGCCCGCGTTCGTGGTCGGCACCGAGACCGACCACGTGGCGCCGTGGAAGAGCGTCTACAAGATCGACGCGCTGATCGGCTCGGCGGACTTCACGTTCCTGCTGACGAGCGGCGGCCACAACGCCGGCATCGTCTCCGGACCCGTGCACCCGAAGCGCAAGCACCGGGTGCGCACGCGCGCGCCGGGCGAGCGTCACCTGGGTGCCGAGGAATGGTCGGCGACGACCGCGCCGACGCCGGGCTCGTGGTGGCCAACCTGGGCGAAATGGCTCGGGGCGCACTCGAGCGCGCGCCGTGCCCCGCCGTCGATGGGCGCCCCCGAGCGGGGCTACGCCCCGCTCACGGCGGCTCCCGGCGAGTACGTGCTCGCGCGCTGAACGCCGCGCGTCCTAGCGCGCCGCCGACAGCGACTTCATCAGCCGGTAGCTGAACTCGAGCGCCTCGTAGAAGGCGGTCACGCCGACGCGTTCGTCCTTGCCGTGCGCGCGCAGGTCCGCCTCGTCGACGAAGGTGCCGCTGACCCCGAACGTCTCGAGGCCCGCACCGCGCCAGAAGACGTTGTCGGAGGCGCCCGATGACATGAAGGGCACCACCGTGAGGCCGGGCCACATCTCGGCGGTGACCTTCTCGACCTTGGCCATCACGGCCTTGTCGATCACCGCGGTCGCGGTCGGCACCGGCGCGTAGAGGACGCCGATCTCGACCTTGGGATCGTCAATGACGCGCTTGAACGTCGCCAGCACGAAGTCGGGATCCTCGCCCGGCAGCAGCCGGCACTGGATCGTCGCCTTCGCCCTGATCGGCAGCGCGCTCTCGCTCTGTCCGCCCTCGAAGATCGTCACCGGGCACGTGCTTCTCAGCTGCGCGTTGATGACCGGGGCGTCGCGGACCGCATCGAGCGCCTTTGCGTTGGTGTTGTCGGCGATCACGGCCCTGATCGCCTCGGCCTCCTTGCCGCCGATGCGGCCGGCGACCGCCTCGAGGTACCCGCGCGTCGTCTCCGAGAGGCGCACCGGGAACTGGTAGGCATCGAGCTTCACGACCGCCTTCGCGAGCGTTGCGATCGCGTTGTCACGCGGCGGCAGCGAGCTGTGGCCGCCCGAGCCCTTGGTCGAGAGCGTGTAGGTCGCGTAGACCTTCTCGGCGGTCTGGATCGTGTTCCAGAGCCGCTCGCCGTGCCGCGCCTGGCCGTGGCCGGCGTCGTGGTTGATCACGAGCCCCGCATCGACGAGCGGGCGCTGCTCCTTCAGGAGCCATTCGACGCCGTTCATGTCGCCGCCCGCTTCCTCATCGACGTTGAACGCGAGGATCACGTCGCGGTCGGGCTTGAAGCCCTCCTTCCTGAGGCGGATGAGGTTCGCCGACAGGATCGCGACCTCGTTCTTCACATCGATCGTGCCGCGCCCGTAGTAGTACCCGTCCTTCTCGGTCAGCTTGAAGGGATCGACGCTCCAGGTGTCGAGCACCGCCTCGACGACGTCGAGGTGGCAGTTGAAGAGCACGGGCTTGCCCTTGCCGCGGCCGTGCAGGCGCACGACCACGTTCATCTTGTCGGCCTTCGGTCCCCCGATGAAGAGGTCCGCGTCCGGGAACCCGGCCGCGCGGAAGCGCGCGATGAGCGCCTCGGCCGCCTTCGCGGAGCCGACCGCGTGGGTCGAGTCGATGCCGACGAGCTCGGCGAAGATGTCGTGCGCGAGACGGTCGGAATCCGCGGGCGACCTCGGCGTGGGAGCGGTGGCGGCCGGCGTCGCGGCGCCGCTGGCGAGCGACGCGAGGAGGCTGGCGGCAAGGATGGCGATCACGGCCGGGATGGCGCGAACTCGGGACATGGGCGGCTCCACGGTGGGCGGCCGGTGGCCGCGAGCGGCGAGAATGCCCTCTGGCCCGCGCGATGACAACGGCCGCGGGGCGGGAGCGCGGGCTAGCTCAGCACCAGCAGCAGATCCTTGGCCTCGACCGGCTGGCCCGGCCGCACGAGGAGCTCGGCGACGACCCCGGCGCGCTCGGCGCGCACCGCGGCCTCCATCTTCATCGCCTCGAGCGTCAGGAGCGTGTCGCCACGCTCGACCGACTGCCCCGGCTTGACCGCGACCGTGACCACCGTACCTGGCATCGGCGCACCGATCTCGCCCGCATTCGCGGGGTCGGCCTTGCGCGCCGGCGGGCGCGTCGCGACGGCGCTGCGGTCGGCGACCCGCATCGAGCGCGGCTGGCCGTTCAACTCAAAGAACACCGCGCGGGTGCCGTCCTCGTGGAGCTCGCTCACCGCGACCAGCCGCACGATCAGTGTCTTGCCGCGCTCGAGGTCGACCGAGAGTTCCTCGCCCACCTGCATGCCGTAGAAAAATGCCGGCGTCGGGAGCATCGACACGTCGCCGTAGCGGCGCTGGTCGCGCGCGTAGTCGGTGAACACCGCCGGGTACATCAGGTAGGAGGCGAGCTCGCGCTCGCTGATGGCGCGCTCGGCCTTCTTCTCGGCGATGCGTCGCTCGGCGGCGAGGTCGGCGGCCGGGAGCACCTCGCCCGGCCGGACGGTGAGCGGCGCACGGCCCTTCAGCACCTTCTCCTGCAGCGCCGCCGGGAAGCCGCCGACCGGCTGGCCGATGTCGCCGCGCATGAGCTGCACCACGGACTCGGGGAACGCGACCTCGTGGCCGGGATCCGCGACCTGCTCGCGGGTGAGTCCGCTCGTGACCATCAGGAGCGCCATGTCGCCCACGACCTTCGAGCTCGGCGTGACCTTGACGATGTCGCCGAGGAGCTCGTTGAAGTCGGCATACGCGCGCGCGACCTCGGGCCAGCGGCTCGCGTCGAGCCCGAGCGAGCGCGCCTGCTCACGCAGGTTCGTGAACTGCCCGCCCGGCATGCCGTGCAGGTAGACCTCCGATGCGCCCGAGCGCAGGACGCTCTCGAAGGCCGCGTAGCACTGGCGCACCTGCTCCCAGTACGCCGACACGAGCCGCAGGTTTCTCGCCGAGAGCCCGGGATCGCGCGGGCTGTGCTCGAGCGCCGCGACGATCGAGCCGAGGTTCGGCTGCGAGGTGAGCCCGCTCATCGAGTCGATCGCGGCATCGACTGCATCGCAGCCCGCCTCGATCGCCGCGAGCACGCTCGCGGCGGCGACGCCGCTCGTGTCGTGCGTGTGGAAATGCACGGGGATCGTGATCTCGTTCTTCAGCGCCCGCACGAGCGCGCCCGCGGCGTGCGGCCGGCAGAGGCCCGCCATGTCCTTGATGCCGAGCACGTGCGCGCCGGCGCGCTCGAGCTCCTTGGCCATCGTGACGTAGTACTTGAGGTCGTACTTCTTTTCGGCGGGATCGGAGAGGTTGCCCGTGTAGCAGATCGCGGCCTCGACGACCTTGCCGGTCGCGCCGACCGCATCGATCGCGACGCGCATGTTCTCGACCCAGTTGAGCGAGTCGAAGATCCGGAACACGTCGATGCCCGCCTTCGCCGCCTGCTCGACGAAGTAGCGGACGACGTTGTCGGGGTAGTTCGTGTAGCCGACGGCATTCGCGGAGCGCAGCAGCATCTGCAGCAACAGGTTCGGCATCGCCTGCCGGAAGCCCGCGAGCCGCTCCCACGGATCCTCGTGCAGGAAGCGCATCGCGACATCGAAGGTCGCGCCGCCCCAGCACTCGACCGAGAAGAGCTCGGGCAGAAGGCTCGCGTAGTAGGGCGCGATCGCACGCATGTCCTGGGTGCGCACCCGCGTCGCGAGGAGCGACTGGTGCGCATCGCGCAGCGTCGTATCGGTGATCAGCACGCGCTCGCTCGCGAGCATCCAGTTGGCGAGCGCCTTGGGACCGCCTGAGTCGAGGCGCTGCTTGCTGCCCGCGGGTGGCGCGGGTAAGTCCATCTTCGGTACGCGCGGCGCCACGAGCACCGCGGGTCGCGCGCGGCCCTTGACCTCGGGGTTGCCGTTGACGATGAGGTCGGCGACGAAGCCGAGCAGTCGCGTCGCGCGATCGCGGCGCTTCGGCAGGTTGAAGAGTTCAGGCGTCGTGTCGATGAACTTGGTCGTGTAGTCGCTCGTCGCGAAGCGCGGGTGGTTGATCAGCTGGTCGAGGAACGGCAGGTTCGTGACGACGCCACGGATCCGGAACTCGCCGAGCGCACGGTGCATGCGCCGAATCGTCTCCTCCGGCGTCGGCGCCCACGCCGTCACCTTCACGAGCAGCGAGTCGTAGGCCCGGCCGATGAACGCGCCTGCGTAAGCGGTCCCTGCGTCGAGGCGGATCCCAAAGCCGGCCGGACTCCTGTACGCGGTGATCGTGCCGTAGTCCGGGATGAAGTTGTTCTCGGGGTCCTCGGTCGTGATCCGGCACTGGAGCGCGTGGCCCCGCACCTCGATCGCCGCCTGCGCGGGCACGCCCGAGGCACGCGGCCCCTCGAGCTCGCCGATCACCGCACCCTCGGCGATGCGGATCTGCGCCTTGACGATGTCGATGCCGGTCACGACCTCGGTGACCGTGTGCTCGACCTGGATGCGCGGGTTGACCTCGATGAAGTACACCTGCCCGCTGTCGACGTCCTGCAGGAACTCGACCGTGCCCGCGCTCACGTAGCCGACCGCGCGGCCGATCCTGAGCGCGAGCTCGCAGAGCGCGCGGCGCGCCTCGAGGGTCATGAATGCCGCCGGCGCCCGCTCGACGACCTTCTGGTTGCGCCGCTGTACCGAGCAGTCGCGCTCCCAGAGGTGCACGAGGTTGCCGTGCGCATCCCCGAGGAGCTGCACCTCGACGTGCCGCGCGCGGCGGATCAGCTTCTCGAGGTAGACCTCGTCGTTGCCGAAGGCGGCTTTCGCCTCGCGTCTGGCTGCCTGCACGAGCTCGGCGAGCTCATCCGGTCCCTCGACGACGCGCATGCCGCGGCCACCGCCGCCCCAGCTCGCCTTCAGCATGACGGGAAAGCCGATCCCGGCGGCGAGCGCCGCCGCGGCGGCGGGATCGGCGGGCAGCGGCGGCGTCGCCGGCATCACCGGGACGCCAGCGCCCGTCGCGACGGCCCGCGCCGCGACCTTGTTGCCGAGCGTGCGCATGGTCTCGGGCTTCGGCCCGATGAACTTGAGCCCCGCCGCCGCGCAGGCCTCGGCGAAGTCGGGGTTCTCGGCCAGGAAGCCGTAGCCCGGGTGGATCGCATCGCACCCGGCCTCGTGCGCGATGCGGATGATGTCCGGGATGTCGAGGTAGGCCTCGATCGGGCCCTTGCCCTCGCCGACCAGGTAGCTCTCGTCGGCCTTCGTGCGGGGCAGCGAGAAGCGGTCCTCGCGCGAGTAGATCGCGATGGTCCGGATGCCAAGCTCGTTCGCGGCGCGCATCACGCGGATCGCGATCTCGCCACGGTTGGCGATCAGCAGACGCTGGATGCGCAGCGGCGTCGCGGGCTCGACGGGCATGGCTCTTTCCTGCGGACGGTGGACGCCGACGCCGGTGGACGGCGACGCTGCGTTGCATCATAGCCTCGCCGGACGGCCGCCCGCGACCGAATCTCGGCGCGGGATTCAAGGCGGGGTTTCGGAAAGGCGGCCGGGTGGCGCCCGACCGCGGCGGCCTCAGCCGACAGCGGCCTTGCGCGCGGACGCTCGAAACGAGCCCGTCTCGAGCGAGTCGTAGGCCGACTCGTTGAAGACCGAGCGGTTGCGGCCGTCGTTCTTCGCCTGGTAGAGCGCCTCGTCGGCGAGCTGCACGAAGCCCTGGGTGCTGCGCTCGAGGGTCGGCGCCACGTAGGCGATGCCGGCGCTCACCGTCACCGCGGGGGCGACGGAGGAGTCGGCGTGCGGAATTGCGAGCGCGGCGACGTTGGTGTGAATGCGCGCCGAGATTTCCTGCAGGTACTGCCGCGACGGGTCGTAGAGGATGATCGCGAACTCCTCGCCGCCGTAGCGGGCGACGAAGTCGAGCGGACGGCGCGCGGCGCGGGCGAGCGCGGTCGCAACCTGCTTCAGGCACTCGTCCCCCGCCTGGTGACCGTGGCGGTCGTTGAAGCGCTTGAAGAAGTCGATGTCGACCAGCAGAAGCGCGAGGATCACGCCGTCGCGCTGCGCCTGCTGCCAGACGGTCTCCAGGTGCTCATCGAAGCGCCGGCGATTGAAGATGTTGGTGAGCCCGTCGCGCGAGGCGGCCTCCGACAGCATCCGCGACTCGAGGAAGTGCGTGCGCACCTCCATCTCGAGGCGGTAGGCGACACGCGCGCCGACCGCGTTCGCGAGCAGGAGAACGACCACGTTGTAGACGACCTGCGTCGCGGGGAGGCTGCCGACGAAGCCGAAGACGAGGTACGCGCACCAGACGAAGAAGTTGGCGCGCAGCGCCTCGTAGAACATGAGCCCAATCAGGAAGTAGAGGTAGATGGTCGTGAGCAGCACGGTCGCGAACACGAGCTGCACGCCCGACTGCGCCGCCTTGAACTCGACCGCGACGGCGAGGAGCCCGAGCACGGAGGCGAGCAGCGAGGCGACGTGCGGATAGATCTTTTTCGCGTCGCGCTGGTAGGTCACGAAGGGCGGCAGAAGGCCGAACTGCACGACGAAGAGCGCCGTGTGGAGCGAGGGACCGAGCACCATCGCATTCAGCCCGCCGAACACCGCGACCAGGGCGCCCGCGAGGTACAGGTTGAAGCGGACCTGCGGCAGGCGGCTCTTCGCGTACTCGCGCCTGAACTCGCGCTCGAGGTCGTGCTCGAAGCGCAGCCGGCGAAACCCCGCGCGCAGCTGGTGGGCCGCGGCGGATTCGTCGGCGACGAACACGGGCTGTGTATCGAGCGGTTTCACGGGCGAACGGGTGCTTGCCATCCGGGGCGATTTAACAGTTGCCAGTACACACCCGGAGGGCGACTGGAACTGCGCACGGGCGCACGGAATCGCGGGGTTAGGGGCTCAGCGGGTCCCGGAGCGTCTGGCATCCCGACGTGCGTCACGGACGCGCGTCCGCCAGATCTCGAACGGATCCCAGCCGGCGGTGCCGAGGTAGGGCTCCATGCGGGGAGTCGCGTCGGCCGCGCCGGGGGCGCGATCGTCGTTGGCAGCGATTGACGGGGGCAGCAACGCGGCGCGCGGCGTCGAGCGGGGATCGAAATTACTCATGCGGGGGAGTGAGCGGCTTCCGTGACGGTCATTCAGGCAGCAGGTTTCTGCCTAGCCGCCATTGAGCCATAGCCTTATGACAGGCGCGAGAAGCAATTCAGGCGTTTATGTTAACTGCGTCGCAGATCGCGCACTGGGCGCGGCCGGGAGCCATACGCTGACGGCCGTTCCGCCCTGCTCGCGGGGTGCCAGCAGCAATCGACCGCCGTGCGCCTCGACGATCTCCCGGCTCAACGTGAGCCCGAGTCCCGTGCCGTTGGCCTTGGTCGAGTAGAACGGCAGGAGCGCCTGTTCGAGCACCGTGTTCGTCATGCCGGCGCCACGATCGAGCACGGTGATCTCGAAGCCGCCGTGGGCCTCGGCCACTTTCAGGCGGATCGCCTGGGCGGCCGAGCCCGACTCGTGCGCGTTCTTGATGAGGTTGATGAGCGCCTGCTCGAGCTGGGTGGCATCGAACCAGCCGGCGGCCCGGGGCAAGGGCAGCTCCGGCACGAAGCCGCTCGTCGCCGCGAGGCGCTCGAGGAACGCGCCCCACTCCACCCGCTCCGGTCGCGGCGCCGGCAGCTTCGCGAAGCGCGCGTAGCCGTCGATGAAGTCCTTCAAGTGCGAGGCGCGCTCCTCGATCGTCGCGAACACCCGCTCGAGCGCGCCTGAGTCCGGCGTGCCAGCGATCAGCCTCCCCGAGTGCGCGAGCGAGGAGATCGGCGCGAGCGAGTTGTTGAGCTCGTGCGCGATGACGCGGATCACGCGCTTCCAGATCAGTACTTCCTGCGCATTGAGCTCGCGGGTCAGCTGCTTGAGGAGATAGAGGTGGTGGGTGCGAGCATTGAGCGCGAAGCGCCTGAGGCTCAAGTGAAAGATCTCCGGCTCCTCGCCGACCCGCATCGTGAAGAGCGTGTCCTGGCCGCCCGCGATCGCTTCCCTGAGCGCCGTCGCGCCCGTCTCGAGCAGGCGGTTGAAGCCGTGCCCCTCGAGCGGGTGCCCGTCCTGGAAGAGCCGCCGCGCCGCGAGGTTCGAGTAGATGACGATGCCGGAGTCATTCGTCAGCACGAGCGCGAGCGGCGTCGCCTGGATCACCGTGTCGAGCAGGAGCTCCCGCTGCACGAGCGCCTGGCGCTCCGCACGAAAGCGCTCGCCGAGGCCGTTGTAGGCGCGCGCGAGCTCGGCGGACTCGGGGAGCCCGCGGGGCCGCGCGAGGCTGAGGCTGAAGTCCCCTTCGCGCAGGCTACTCAGCCCGTCGCCGAGTGCACTCATGAACCGGCTGAGCGGCCGCGCCACCCAGCGCGCGCCGAGCAAGGCCACCGGCAGGCCAACGAGCAGCGCCCCGAGGGCCACGAGCGCCGGACGGTCGAACCACCGCGCAAAGAGCAGCGCGAGGGCGACGCCCAAGGCCAGCGCGAGTCCCGTCAGGAGCGCGAGACGGCCGCCGAACGAAAAGAGGGGCCGGGAGGTGTGCATCGAGCCACGAGCATAGCGAGCACGAAGTTCCCCGGCGAGCCTGGACCTGGGCGCCTCAGGACTCGCCGATGTCGAGCTTCTCCATGCGCCGGTAGAGCGCCTGGCGACTCAGGCCGAGCTCCCGCGCCGCGCGCGCGACGACGCCGCCCGCGCGCGCGAGCGCCGCGCGGATGTAGGCGGGCGCGGGTTCGTTCTCGGTGGCCGGGAAATCCGTCTCGAGGCCAAGATCCTCGGCGCTCAAGGTCTTGCCGCCGGCGAGGAGGCACGCGCGCTGCACGACGTTCCGAAGCTCGCGGACGTTGCCGGGCCAGGCGTGCGCGAGGAGCGCGCGCTCCGCGCCCGCCTCGAGCGTGAAGCCGGGCGCCAGGAACCGGCGCGCGAGCGGCAGGATGTCGCTTTTTCGCGCGATGAGTGGCGGAACCCGCAGCTCGATGACGTTGAGCCGGTAGTAGAGGTCCTCGCGGAACGTGCCCGCGCGGATCGCGGCCTTGAGATCGGAGTTGGTGGCGGCGATGAGCCGGACGCGGACACGGCGCGTGACGCTGCTGCCGAGGCGCTCGAACTCCCGGCTCTCGAGGACGCGCAGCAGCTTCGCCTGGCCCGCGAGCGGGAGGTTCCCGATCTCATCGAGGAAGAGCGTACCGCCATCGGCCGCCTCGAAGCGACCGAGCCTCAGCTTCCCCGCACCCGTGAATGCGCCTGCCTCCGCGCCGAAGAGCTCGCTCTCGACCAGCTCAGCCGGGAGCGCACCCACGTTGACGCGGATGAAGGGACCGCTCTTGACGGCGGAGTTCGCCTGCACGACCTCGGCGAGCACTTCCTTGCCGGCACCGTTGGCGCCCGTGATCAGCACCGGCACGTCGGCGTGGGCGACCTGCGTCGCCATCGCGAAGAGCTCGTGCATCGCCTCGCTC
>CAYNCY010000033.1:0-15287 GCA_964395195.1 uncultured Steroidobacteraceae bacterium | reverse complement strand
CACTACGGTAACGACAACATCGCCGCCGACCGCTTCGTGGACCCGAGCATCCTCAACGATCCGACGCTCTACCCGACGCCGGAAATGATGAAGCGGCTCTACCTCACCGACGAGGTGAGTGCCGCGACCGAGCGGATCCGCACCCGCACCTGGACGCGGATCAAGACCGCCTACTGAGGCTCAGCCCCTGAGGCGCAGGTTCTCGGGGTCGTACAGCGGCTCCTTGCCGACGACGGCCCGGCAGCGGGTTCCCAGTATCTCGATCTCGAGCACCTGCCCCGCGACCGCAAGGTCGGTGCGCACGTACGCGAGCGCGATGCTCTTGCCGAGCCGGTAGCCGTAGCCACCCGAGGTCACGAGACCGACGGGCACTGCGTCCGCGTAGACGATCGACACCGCCGCCGCATCCGCATCGGTCGCATCGACGATGAGCGGGACGAAGCGCTCGCGGGGCCCGGCCGCAGCTTCGCGCCGCAGCGCCGCCTGGCCGATGAACCCGCCGGGTTTGTCGAGCTTGACGAAGCGGTCGAGCGAGGCCATCAGCGGCGTGTACTCGGTGGTCAGGTCGCCCTTCCACGCGCGATAGCACTTCTCGAGCCTGAGGCTGTCCATCGCGTAGAGACCGTAGTCGTGGATGCCGAACCGCTCGCCGGCTTCCCACAGAAGGTCGTAGATCGACAGCAGGTGCTCGACCGGAACGTGCAGCTCCCAGCCGAGCTCGCCCACGTAGTTGACGCGAAGCGCGATCGCCTTGGTGTAGCCGACCTCGATGGTCCTGACCGCAAGCCACGGGAACGCCTCGTTGTCGAGCCGCGCGGGCGTCAGGAGCGCGAGCAGCTCGCGCGAGCGTGGACCGACGACGATCAGCGTGCCGTAGCGCGCCGACAGGTTGTCGATCTTCACCGACCCGCCACTCGCCGGCAGGTGGTCGCGCAGCCAGTGCTCGTCGTGGCGCTCGCCGGCGGCCGCGCTGATCAGCCAGTAGCGATCGGCGCCGAGGTTCGTGATCGTCATCTCGGTGACGATCCCGCCGTTCGGCGCGCAGAAGTAGTTGAGCGCCGTCCGGCCCGGCTTCGGCACGCTGCCGGTCACCATGCCGTCAATCCAGCTCGCCGCCGCTCGACCCGTCACCTCGAACTTCGTGAAGCCCGGCAGGTCGAGGACGGCGACGCGCTCGGCGACCGCCCTGCACTCGCGCGCGACCGCGGCGTGCCACGCGGGTCGACGGAACGAGAGCTCGGGCGTCGTCGGGTCGCCCGGGGCGGGAAAGTACACCGCGCGCTCCCAGCCACCCCGGGCGCCGAACTTCGCACCCTTGTCCTTGATTCGCTGGTTCACCGGCGATGCCTTCGCCGGTCGGCCCGCGGGCCGCTCCTCGGCCGGGAACCCGATGCCGTACTCGTACTGATAGGTCTCGACGGCCTTCGCGAGCGTGAAGCGGTGGTTGGCGTACTCGAGGTAGCGGCGCGAGTCGAGCGGCCACATGTCCCACTCCGGCTGGCCGTTGGCGACCCATTCGGCAATCACCTTGCCGGCGCCGCCGGCCTGCACGATGCCGAACGTGAACGCGCAGCAGTGGAAGAACCCCGGAAGTCCCGGCGCAGGTCCGATCAGCGGATTGCCGTCCGGCGCGTACGGGATGGGCCCGTTGATCACGGTCTTGACCCCAACCGACCCCAGGATCGGCACGCGCGCGCAGGCCGCCTCGATGTAGGACTCGAGCCGGCCGACGTCGTCGTCGAAGAGCTGGTTCGCGAACTCGCCCGGAATCCCGTCGAGCCAGTGCGCCGTCGCCTGCCACTCGTAGGGGCCGAGCAGGAGCCCCTGCCGCTCCTGCCGGAGGTAGTAGCTGACGTCGGGGTCGCGGATCAGCGGGAGGCGCGCGGCGCCGCGCTCGACGAGCTCGGGGATGTCCTCGGTGACGAGGTACTGGTGCGAGAGCGTCACGATCGGCAGGTACTCACCCACCATCGCGGCGATCTCCCCGCCCCGGTACCCGGCCGCGTTGATCACTTTCTCCGCGCGGATCGTGCCTTTGGAGGTCACGATCGACCACTCGCCGGAGGGCATGCGCTCGATGGCGGTGACGCGAGTGTTGCGGTAGATCTCCGCGCCCTTGTCGCGCGCGCCCTTGGCGAGCGCCTGCGTCAGCTGCGCGGGATCGATGTCACCGTCGTAGGGGTCGTAGAGCCCGGCGCGCAGTCCGTCGGGCTTGAGGAACGGGTGTCGCTCGACGATCTCGGCCGGGCTCAGCATCTCGAACTCGATGCCCTGGGCGCGCGCCTGCGAGACGACGTGGCGGAACTCGTCGACCCGCTCGACCGAGTGCGCGAGCCGCACGCTCCCCGTCACGTGGTAGTTGATGTCGTAGCCGACACGCTCGGCGAGCGCGGCGTAGAGCCGCGTGCTGTGCCGCTGCAGCTTGATCAAATTCCACGACGTCGAGAAGTTCGGGCAGTTGCCCGCCGCGTGCCAGGTCGACCCGGCGGTCAGCTCGTCCCGCTCGATGAGTACGCAATCGCGGACCCCGAGTTCCGTCAGATGGTAGAGCGCGCTCGCGCCCACCGCCCCGCCGCCGATCACGACTACCTGCGCATGCGTCTTCATGTCTTTGCCATCTCCAGCGCTACGGCCGCTTGCCCGCTCAACTCTTGATCCGTTCGCTCTTCGGGTCGTACCAGGGCGCGAACTGCACACGCGCCGCGTACCGCTCGCAGGCGACTTCGACCTGCCAGCGCCCGCCGGCCAGCCACTCGCGGGTCACACCCGCGGGTGCCTGCACGTAGCCCATGCCGATCGATTTACCGAGCCGGTGTCCCCACGCTCCCGACTTGATCGAGCCCACGATTTCGCCGTCGCGAACGATCGGCTCCTCGTGATAGAGGAGCGGCGCGCTCGCCGAATCGTCCTCGAGCATCACCTGCACGAGACGCTTCGGCAGTGCCGCTTGCCCGCGCTGCGCGAGGAGCGCGTCCCGACCGGTGAAGCCGCCCTTCTTGTCCCAGGCAACCGTGAAGCCAAGTCCCGATTCGAGCGGCGTGTCCTCGTCGGCGATGTCGTGGCTCCAGTGCCGATAGCCCTTCTCGACGCGGCACGCGGCCATCGCGTGATAGCCCGCGTGCCGGAGGCCGAGCGGTGCGCCCGCCTCGAGCAGGCGCTCGTAGACGTTGGCGCAGAACTCGCTCGAGACGTAGAGCTCCCAGCCGAGTTCGCCGACGTAGGTGATGCGGCTCGCGCGCACGCGCGCGTAGCCGAGGTCAATCTCGCGCGAGTGCCCGAATGGATGGGCGGCATTGGAGAAGTCGGCGCCCGAGGCGCTCTCGAGGAGGGCGCGGCTCTTCGGGCCCATGACACCGAGCATCGCGATGCCGGCGGTGACGTCCGTGACGGAACAGCGTGCGCCGTCCTCGGCCGCGATTTCGCGCCTGAGCCACGCGAGGTCGCGGGTCTGGCAGATCGCCGAGGTCACGACCATGAACTCCTCGGCGGCGAGGCGCGTGATCGTCAGGTCCGCCTCGATGCCGCCACGGTCGTTGAGCCACTGCGTGTAGACGAGTCGTCCCACCGGCACATCGACATTTGCGGTCGACATCCGGTTGAGGATCGCCCCCGCGTCCGGACCCTGCACGATGAATTTTGCAAAGCTCGCCTGGTCGAAGAGCGCGACGCCGTCGCGGACAGCCCGGCACTCCTCGCCGCACGCATCGAACCAGTTCTGTCGTCCGTAGGAGTACTCGTACTCGGGGGTCGAGCCTGGAGAACCGAACCACATCGGTCGCTCCCATCCCGCGGTCTCGCCCATGCAGGCGCCGGCGGCGACGAGCCGGTCGTGCAGGACGCTGCGCCGCGCGCCGCGCGCGGTCCGGTACTGGTAGTACGGCCAGTGCATGGCGTACAGCAGACCGAGCGTCTCGACCGTGCGATCGTGCAGGTAGCGGCGGTTCGACTGGAACGGCACGACACGCCGGACGTCGACGTCGCAGAGGTCGATCGGCGGGCGGCGGTCGCGGACCCACTCGGCAACGACCTTGCCAACGCCCCCGCTCGCGGCGATGCCGACCGAGTTGAAGCCGGTCGCGACGAAGAGGTCCTTCACCTCCGGCGTCTCGCCGATGTAATAGCGATCGTCCGGGGTGAAGCTCTCGGGGCCATTGAAGAAGAGCTGGATCCCCGCGTTCGCGAGCACCGGAACGCGACGCACCGCGTCCGCGAGGATTGGCTCGAAGTGCTCGTAGTCGGCCGGCAGCGTGTCGAAGCAGAACGATTCCGAGATCCCGCTCATGCCCCAGGGCTTCGCGACAGGCTCGAAGCAGCCCATCAGCAGCTTGCCGGCGTCTTCCTTGTAATAGGCACACTCGTCCTGGACCCGCAGCACCGGGAGGCCCGACGGCAGGCCCGCGATGGGCTCGGTGACGATGTAGAAATGCTCCGCCGCGTGCAGCGGCACCGCGACCCCGGCCGCGCGCGCGATCCCGTGCGACCACATGCCGGCGGCGAGCACGACGGTGTCGGCGGCGATGAAACCCTCCGCCGTGTCGACGCCGATCGCGCGGCCGCGCTCGACGCGGATGCCCTCGACGCGCGTGTTCTCGAAGAACTTCGCGCCGCGCATCCGCGCGCCCTTGGCGAGCGCGTTGGTCGTGTCGATCGGGTTCGTCTGCCCGTCCTTCCTGAGGAACACCCCGCCCACGACATCATCGACGAAGAGGAGCGGCCAGCGCTCCTTGATCTCGCCCGGCGTCAGCACGTCGATCTCGAGGCCAAAGGTGTGGCCCATCGACGCGCCGCGCTTCAGTTCCTCGAACCTGGCCTCGGTCTTCGCGACGCTGACCGAGCCGTTCTGCTTGAATCCGGTTGCCTGCCCGGTCTCCGCCTCGAGCGAGCGGTAGAGATCGGCGGTGTACTTCGCGAGCTCGGTGAGGTTGCGGGTCGCGCGCAGCTGCCCAACGAGTCCCGCCGCGTGCCAGGTGGTGCCGCACGTCAGCTGCTTGCGCTCGAGGAGCACCACGTCGGTGACGCCGATCTTCGTCAGGTGGTAGGCGATGGAACAGCCGGCGATGCCACCGCCCACCACCACCACGCTCGCCCGGCTCGGAAGTCCCATTCGCCCGCTCCTTGTCAGTACTGCCGCACGCGCCCCGCCCCTCAGTAGCGCGGCGGCGCAATTACCCACAGCGACACCGACAGGTCCGGCCCCGGGTTCGCGGCGCTGAAGGGCTCGCCGCGGCCGATCCGGAAACTGTCGCCAATCCGCAGCCGGAACTCCTGCTTGCCGACCGCGAGGTCGAGCTCGCCTGCGACGACGAAGCCCGACTGCTCGGCCATCCGCGAGACCTGCTCATCGCCGCTGCGGGCGCCTGGCGCGAAGGTGCTCAGGATGAGCTCGGCCTCCCCGGTCAGCGTCGGCGAGAGCAGTTCCTCCTCGATCCCGGTGCCGGGGAAGTTGAGGCGACGGCGGTTCTCGCGCCGCACGATGCGGCCGTGCTCGGCCGGCACGCGCGGATCGTAGCCCTGGAAGAACCAGCCGATCTGCACATCGAGCGCGTCGCTGATCGCCTTCAGCGTCGAGATCGACACCTCCGAGCGGCCGCGCTCGATCTGGCTGACGTAGCCGATCGACTTGCCGATCGCCTCGGCGAGTCGCGCGAGGCTCAAGCCCCGCGCCGCCCGCAGGTCGCGGATCTGGCTGCCGAGCGGGCTGAGCGGAAACACCTCGCGCGCCCGCGCGCCAACCGGTGCGCGCACGGGCCGGCGGAGTTGCCGCTTCGAGTCGCTCTTGGGGCCCACGCCGTCACCTGCCAGGGTCGCCGGATACATTCACGAATATATACGAGCCCGCGTGATATTTCACAGCTGTGAAATAATCGGACTCAGATCTCATGCCGGTCACCGGGGCGGCCGAATCCACCGTGCGGCCACCGGGTCGGGTACGCTCCCGCCGGCACAGCCGAGGTGACCCGGATGATTCCACCGACGATGACCGCCGCGCTCCTCACCGGCCACGGCGGCCTCGACCGGCTGAGCCTGCGTGATGACGTCCCGACGCCGGTACCGGCGCCCGAGGAGGTGCTCGTGCGCGTCGGCGCCGCGGGGATCAACAACACCGACATCAACTTGCGCGTCGGCTGGTACTCGAAGGCGGCGGATTCCGATCCATCCGCGACGGCCGCCGATGCCGGCTGGACCGGCGCGTCGCTCGCCTTCCCGCGGATCCAGGGCGCGGACGCGTGCGGGCGGATCGTCGCCGTCGGCGCGGCGGTGCCGGCGACGCGGATCGGCGAGCGCGTGCTCGTCAATCCCGTCCTGCACGGCGATGGGAGCGAGGCGCCCCGCTACCTCGGCTCCGATTGCGACGGGGCGTTCGCCGAGTTCGTGCGCGTCCCGGCCGCGAACGCGGTGCGCATCGAGAGCGCGCTCAGCGACGTCGAACTCGCCTCGTTCCCGTGCGCCTACCTCGCCGCCGAGAACATGCTGGCCCGCGCGGGGGTCGGTCCCACCGACACGGTCGTCGTGACGGGGGCCTCCGGTGGCGTCGGTTCCGCCGCCGTGCAGCTCGCACGGCGGCGCGGCGCACGGGTGGTTGCGATTGCGGGCGCGGCCAAGGCGGCGGAGGTCGCTTCGCTCGGCGCCGAGCGGGTGATTGCGCGCGACCAGGACCTGATCGCCGCGCTCGGCCGGGGCTCGGCCAGCGTCGTCATCGACGTCGTGGGCGGCCGCCAGTTCGGGGTCTTGCTCGAACTGCTCGCGCGCCGTGGCCGGTATGCGGTCGCAGGCGCAATCGCCGGCGCCGAGGTCGCGCTCGACCTGCGCACGCTCTACCTCAAGGATCTCACGCTCGCCGGCTGCACGATCCCGGCGCCCGGACTCTTCGAGACGCTCGTCACTTACATCGAGCGCGGCGAGATCCGTCCCCTCGTCAGCCGAACCTACCCTCTGCGGCAGATTGCCGTCGCGCAGGCCGAGTTCCTCGGCAAGGCGCACGTCGGCAAGATCGTGCTCTTGGCGGGCTAGGCCCCGGCCAGCAGCCCGTCGGCGGCATCGACGATGCCGAGGCGCCGCTCGGCGGACCTGAGGGTGTTGAAGAGCAGCATCGTAACCGTCATCGGCCCGACCCCGCCCGGGACCGGGCTGATCAGCGAGGCCTTGCGGCTGACTCCGGGGAAGTCGACATCGCCGGTGATACTGCCATCCGGCAGCCGGTTGATGCCGACGTCGATGACGACCGCGCCCGTGCGGACCATCTGCGGAACGATCAGGTTCGGCACGCCCGCGGCGACGACCAGGATGTCCGCGAGCAGCGTGAACTGCGCGAGGTCGCGCGTCAGCTTGTGGCAGATGCAGACGGTGGCATCGCGCTGCATCAGCATCATCGCGGTCGGCTTGCCGACAATGTTGCTCGCGCCGACGACGACGACGTTGCGCCCGGCGATCTCGACCTTCTCGTGCTCGAGCAGCTTCTGCACGCCGAAGGGCGTGCACGGCGGGAACACGGTGGTCCCGGTCATGAGGCCGCCGACGTTGTAGAGGTGGAACCCGTCGACGTCCTTGTCGACCGAGATCCGCTCGAGCACGCGGCGCATCGCGATGTGCGCGGGCAGCGGCAGCTGCACGAGCACCCCGTGCGTGCCGGGATCGGCGTTCAGCCGGTCAATCTCGGCGAGCAGCCGGCCCTCCGCCGTGTCCGCGGGCAGCTCGATCAGCTCCGAGCGGATGCCGGTGTCCTCGCAGGCACGCACCTTGTTCCGGACGTAGACGCGCGAGGCCGCGTTGTCGCCGACCAGGATTACGGCGAGGCCCGGGCGGACACCGCGTTCCCTGACCAGCCGGTCGACGCGCACGCGGTATTCGGCGCGCAGCTTGCGGGCGACGGCCTTGCCGTCGATGATGCGTGCAGTCATTTCGATCCTGGATATCCGGCAGTGCCGGGTAGCGGCAATTCTAGCGCGAGAGCCCCGTCCGCTGGCGGGCGAGGTGGGATCGAGGGGTGGGCCGATGACCGACGAGCATGCCGCTACGCGACGCGCGCGCCCAAGCGGGCGCGAGGCGCGCCAGCGAGCCCGTGCGGTGCCCGTGACGGGCCCCGCCTTCATCACGCGCGCGATCCCGCCCTACGAACTCCTCGGCGAGGAGAGCCTCGAACTCATCGAGCGACACGCCGATCAGCTCCTCGAGGAGATCGGCCTCGAGATCCGCGGGGACGCGCAGGCAATCGAGCTCTGGCGCCGCGCCGGGGCCCGCATCGAGGGCGGCACGCGCGTGCACGTGCCCGCCGGCCTCGCCCGCGACATCGTCCGCCGCACGGCGCCGGCCGAGTTCATCCAGCACGCCCGCAATCCCGCGCGCAGCGTCACCATCGGCGGCCGCCACACCGTATTTGCGCCCGCGTACGGCTCGCCGTTCGTCTCCGACATCGAGCGCGGCCGCCGCTACGGCACGCTCGAGGACTTCCACAACTTCATCAAGCTCGCCTACGTCTCGCCGTGGCTGCATCACTCGGGCGGCACCGTCTGCGAGCCGGTCGACGTGCCGGTCAGCCGGCGGCACCTCGACATGGTCTACGCGCACATGCGCTACTCGGATCGCGCCTTCATGGGCTCGGTCACGACCGCAGAGCGCGCCGCCGACTCGATCGAGATGTGCCGGGTGCTGTTCGGAGCCGAGTTTGTCGACCGGAACTGCGTGATCCTCGGCAACGTCAACGTGAACTCGCCGCTCGTGCTCGACGGCGAGGCGAGCCGGGTGATCCGCACCTACGCCGGCGCGAACCAGGCGCCGGTCTGCGTGCCGTTCATCCTCGGCGGCGCGATGGGCCCGGTGACGACCGCCGGCGGCCTCGCCCAGTGCTTCGCCGAGGCGATCTTCTGCGTCGCGCTCGGCCAGCTCGAGCGCGCGGGCTCGCCCGCGATCCTCGGCAATTTCCTGTCCTCGATGTCGCTCAGAAGCGGCGCGCCAACCTTCGGAACGCCCGAGCCCGCGCTCGCCTACTTCGCGATCGGGCAGCTCGCGCGCCGGCTCGGCGTGCCGCTCAGGTGCGGGGGGAACCTCTGCAGCTCCAAGGTCCCGGATGCGCAGGCGGCGGTCGAGAGCGCGAATTCCATGTGGCCGGCGATGCTGGCGGGCGCGAACTTCGTGCTGCACTCCGCCGGCTGGCTCGAAGCCGGCCTCACGATGTCCTACGAGAAGTTCGTGATGGACGTCGATCAGTGCGGGGGCTTTCACACGCTTGCCCGCGGCATGAGCCTCGATGCGAATGCGTTCGCGCTCGAGGCATTCCGCGAGATCGGGCCCGGGCGCCACTACCTCGGCTCCGCGCACACGATGGCGAACTACGAGACCGCCTTCCACGACTTCGCGCTGGCGGACAACAATTCGTTCGAACAGTGGAGCGCGGACGGCGCCGAGGACCAGCTGAAGCGTGCCAGCCGGCGCTGGAAGGCGCTGCTCGAGTCCTACGAGCCGCCGCCGCTCGATGCCGCGATCGACGAGGCCCTCAAGGACTACATCGTGCGGCGCAGGCTCGTGCTCCCCGACGAGGCGGGCTGAACTCCCTCAGGCGCGCCGGTCGCCGATGCCGACGACCCGGGTCGCGGCGTCGTCGGTGACGGCGCCCGGGGGCAGCATGTGCTTGCGCTCGAGCCGGATCGGGAAACGCCGGCGGATCTCCGCATCGACGGCCTCGGAAACGTGGCTCGGGTAGTGGCTGGCGAGGATGTCGCGAACCTTGATCGCCGCGCGCTCGGCGGCATCGAGGCCACCCTGCTCGTTCCACTCGTTCGGGCTCTTGCGGTCGCCGACGCCGGGGTAGAGGTACTCGGTCTGCATGAGCTGCAGCGTCTGGTCCGAGCCGAGGAAGTGCCCGGGACCGTTGAGGCACACGTCCTTGATGGTATCGAAGGACAGGCGCTCCTCCGATACCTCGATGCCCTTGATCGTGCGCTGCGTGGCGCCGATCGTGTCGTTGTCGATGATCAGGCTCTCGAGCGAGTAGCCGAGCAGGCTCGCGTGCATGCCGGCCGATTCGTAGATGAGGTTGGCGCCGGCGTTGCCGACGAGCGCATGGTTGAGCGCCTTCTCGGCGCCCGCCTGCCCGTCCGGCAGCTTCGAGTCGGTCATCCCCGAGGCCGTGCCTCCCGTGAGGTCGTAGAAGTGCGCCATCTGGCCGGCCGCGGCCGAGAGGAGCGCCTGCTCGGGGCTGCCGCCCGACATTGCGCCGGTGCGCAGGTCCGAGACGAAGCACCAGGTTCCGAAGATCGCCGGGTGCCCCGGCTTGATCGCATTGACGTAGACGAGGCCGGCGAGCACCTCGGCGACTTCCTGCGCAAGCGCCCCCGCGAGGGCCGCGGGCGCGGTCGCGCCCGCCTGCCCGGCGGACAAGAGGAGCACCGGCATGCCGCCCTCGACCGCGACCTCGAGGCATCGGCACGCGTCCGTCGCGAACTTCATCGGCGGCACGACGAAGCAGTTCGATTGGCTGACGAACGGGCGCTCGCGCCATTTCTGCTCGCTGCCCGCGACCAGGTGCAGCATCTCGAGCGAGGCCTTGACGTGATCGGGATGGACCCAGCTGCTGCCGACGTGCTTGGTGGTGCTCATCACCGAGGCGTAGCAGGTGTTGAAGTCCATCTCGAACGGGTCGGGGATGTCGCGGGGAACGACCGCCCGCTGGAAGAAATGGATGTGCTCCATGACGTCGACGATGCGGCCGATGTCATAGAGGTCCTTGACCAGCGACTCGCGGTAGCCGGTCTCGGGGTCGACGATGTTGACGGCGGCACCGGCGGTGCCGAAGTACACGCGCTTGCCCCAGGGCTCCATGTCGAAGCGCGGGTTCTGGGCGTGCAGGACGAAATGCCGGGCCGCCTTGGCGATCGTGTCCTCGACGAGCGCCCGCGGAAAAAGCAGCCGTCCCCGGTCGCTCAGCGTGCAGCCCGCCCGGGTCAGGTACTCGACCCCGGACTCCGGGGCATCGGCGAGGCCGACCTCGGCGAGGAGCCTGAGCGCCGTCTCGTGGATCTGGCGAACCTCCGGATCGGTGAGCGGGCGGTACCGGCCGCTCTCCTGCCCGGGATTCACCGGCCGGAGGTTGTCCGGGAGCGGACCCGACCGAAGCGCGCGGCGGGCGTCGCGCCCGGAGGGTCGGCGGCCGGTTTTCTGTATATCCGTCAAGTGCTTACTCCCGAATGACCCGGTGGCGAACGCCCCCAAGCCTCTTCCCGATAGCCTCGCACGGCGGAGCCGGAGGCGCGGAAGGTTTTTTCTACCATGTGGCAAGTTCGGCGATTAATCCCGCGTGGCTCTAAGCGGTGGCGCCCGGGCACTCGTAGCGCGCACGCGACGGATTCCCCGGGAGTGTCGTGAAATGTTATTTTGCGATAGACCGATCCAATTTCTCGGCTTGGACGGGGCTTGGGGATATGAAAGGCTCGGGTTACGAGGCTTGCGGAAGCGGTGCACCGACCGCGGTCGCGGGCCAGAGTCGGCAGCAGAGTTCATCGGGGATGGGGCGGACCGCACGAAGAGCGGACCACGGCGCACGGGGTGTGTTGTGGGCACGCAACGCGAAGGGACGACAGAATCCGTCCACGATGCGCGGGGGCAGGGGGAGTTGGTCAACACTCTTCAACACTCAACGCGCGAATCGCTTAAGGCGCAGATGAACGGCACCAGACGACGGTGCGGGGTTAAGACGAGTCGCCGGTCGCCGCTGCGGCCGAATATTACAGTCCTTGAATTGGGGAGACTCCTTTGAAGTTCAACAGAAAGCTTTCTTCGGCCATCGTGGCCGTGCTTGGCAGCTACGTCGCGAGCGCACACGCGCAGCAGCAGGCTTCGAGCGGGGCCGTCGCCCCGACGGACGCGATCGCAGACATCGTCGTGACTGCCCAGCGTCGCTCGGAAAGCATCCAGGACGTGCCAATCACGATCCAGGCGCTGACCTCCGAGACTCTCTCGCAGCTCAACATCTCGACCTTCGATGACATGTCGAAGTACCTGCCGAACGTGGCGCTCTCGAGCAACGGTCCTGCGCAGGGCAACATCTTCATGCGCGGTCTCGCGCTCGGCTCCGCCGGCACGCAGTCCTCCGGAACGATCGGTCTCTACCCGAACGTCGCGGTCTACCTCGACGAACAGTCGGGCCAGCTGCCGAGCCGCAACCTTGACGTCTACGCCGCCGACATCGAGCGCGTCGAAGTCCTGGAAGGCCCGCAGGGCACCCTGTTCGGCGGCGGCGCGCAGGCCGGCGTCGTGCGCTACATCACCAACAAGCCCAAGCTCGACAAGTTCGAGGGCAGCGCGGATGCCATGTACGGCGTGACCGCGCACGGTGACCCGAACTCGAGCTTCAACGGCGTCCTGAACCTCCCGCTCATCGATCACACCCTCGCGGTACGCGCGGTGTTCTTCAACGAGTCGCGCGGCGGTTACATCGACAACGTGCCCTCGACGTTCACGCGTCGCAACACCGACCTCGGCATCTACTACGCGGGCTCACCGGCCGTCGGCGGCGTGTGCCCGAACGGCCTGCCGAACGGCGGCTCGTGCGTCCCGGCGGGCTCGCCGGTCGCGAACAACTACGGCCTCGCCGGCCGCGCCACCAACCCGGTGAACTACAAGGGCGCGCGCTTCTCGGCGCTCTGGCAGATCAACGACGACTGGAGCGCGCTGGTTTCGCAGACCTACCAGAACATGCACGCGGACGGCGTGTTCTACCAGATGCCGAACAGCTCGGAAGGCGTGGCGCTGAATCCGCTCGAAGTGACGACGTTCACGCCGTCCTACGACACGGACCGGTTCTCGAACACGGCCCTCACGATCAACGGCAAGATCGGCTTCCTCCGCGCCGTGTACGCCGGTGGCTACCTGGTCCGCAACGTCGACCAGGTTCAGGACTACACGAACTACGCGCGCGGCGTGTACGCCGACTACTACCAGTGTCACCCGGCGATCGCTGCCTCCGGCACGGCGGCTGCGCAGCCCTCGACCTGCTACTCGCCCGTCGCCACGTGGCGCGAGCAGGAGCGGAACACGCACATGTCGCACGAAATCCGGCTGACGACGCCGGACGACCTGCCGATCCGCGGCTTGATCGGCGGCTTCTACGAGAACCTCCGGATCTATGACGAGACCGACTGGGGCTACAAGAGCCTGCCGAACTGCACGGGCACCGTGACGACGGGTTGCGAAGGCAACGTCGGCATCACCCCGGGAGTCACGGCCAACAACCCGGCCGAGCGCAACGACAACGTCGCGTTCTTCGAAGACACCCACAAGGGCTACAAGCAGACGGCGTTCTTCGCGTCCGTCGACTACGACATCATCCCGAAGGTGTTGACGGTCACCGCCGGCACGCGTCATTTCAACTACGACCTCGACCAGAAGGGCTGGGTGGGCAGCTCGTTCGGTTGCTACGACCAGCCGGCGCCGTGCACCAATGGCGGCACCAACATGGACAACGAGCACCTGAAGGTCTCGTACAAGGGGTTCAAGAGCCGCGCCAACATCACCTGGCACGTCACGCCGGATGCGATGGTGTACGCGACCTGGTCGCAGGGCTACCGTCCGGGCGGTTTCAACCGCGCGAGCGGCACGGCGCTGCCAAGTGCGACGGATGTGTACACGGCGGCGAACGCGCCGACCCCCGCGCAGATCGGCGCGCACATTCCGCAGTACATCAAGCCGCTGACCTTCTCGCCTGACTCGCTGACCAACGTCGAAGTCGGCTTCAAGACGGAGTTCCTGAACCACCGCCTGCAGCTCGACGGCTCGATCTACAAGGAAGACTGGAAGAGCGTGCAGACGGCGCTGTTCAACCCCGGTGTGCTCGGCAACCTGACGCTCGCGGTCAACGGCGCCGATTACCAGGTGAAGGGCGCGGAGATCCAGCTGACGGCGCGTGCGACGGAGGCCCTGTCGATCATCGGTGCACTCTCGTACAACGATGCGAAGCAGACCACCTCGCCGTTCCTCGTCGATAACAATCCGGCGAGCGCGACCTTCGGCCAGCAGATCACGAGCTACTTCTTCCGCGGAGCGGAGAAGACGATCGTGAACACGTTCGGTAACCCGGGTACGCCGACCGCGTACTCGCCGAAGATCCAGGCGAATCTGCGCACGCGCTACGACTTCAAGATCGGCGAATACGGTGCGTTCTGGCAGGTTGGCGTGGTGCACGTCGGATCGATGTACAACAACACCAACACCGACCCGTCGGTGAACGGTGACGATCCGACCAAGCTCGCCAACATCAACACGACCCTGTTCCGCTTCAAGCAGGACGCCTACACGACGGCCGATTTGTCGTTCGGCTTCTCGAAGGACCAGTGGAACGTGGCGATCTTCGGCCAGAACATCACCAACGAGAACGCGAGCACGTTCACCTCGACGGCCCAGTTCGTCAAGACCGAAGTGCCGCTGCGGCCGCGCGTCCTTGGCGTCCGGATGGGCATGAAGTTCTGATCGGCGATGCGAGCGTGGCAGCCGGCACGGGCCGGCTGCCGTAGAATCGAAGGCGGGCAGCGATGCCCGCCTTTTTTTATCGGGAGCCCCATGTCGGCGAGTCCTGCCGAAACACCCTCGCCTGCCGCCCTCGAGGGCGAACGCATCCGCGCCCTGATGGAGAAGGGCCGATTCGCGGAAGCGCTTGCCGCCTGCGAGGCGCTCGAGCGCACGGTCCCGGACGACCGCGACACGCTCTACATGCACGCGGTGTCGCTCAGGTACCTGCAGCGGATCCCCGCGGCGCTCGAGGTCCTCGCCCGGCTCGAGGCGCTCCACCCGCGATTCAGCCGGCTCTACCAGGAGCGCGGGCACTGCTACGTCGCGCAACGGGACGCCCCGAACGCGATCGCGGCCTACGAGCAGGCCGTGAATCGCAACCCAGCCTTGCCCGGCAGCTGGAGCAAGCTCGAGACCCTCTACCGGATGACCGGCCAGCCCGCGAACTCCGAGACCGCGGCAGCGCACGTCCGCACGACCTCCACGCTCGCGCCCGCGGTGCTGACGAGCTCGGCGCTCTTCGCGGACGGCGACCTCATCCCCGCGGAGAAGCTGATCCGCGCCTACCTCCTCAAGAACCCGCAGGACGTCGAGGGGATGCGGCTGCTGGCCCGGATCGCCATGGAGCGCGACGTCGTCAACGACGCGGAGTTCCTGCTCGAAGCCGTGCTCGAGCTTGCCCCCGACTACCGCGCCGCCCGCTACGACTACGCCTGCGCGCTGATGCGCCGGCACAAGTACCAGCAGGCGGTCACCGAGCTCGAGCGGCTCCTGAAGGAGGAGCCCGAGAA
>CAYNCY010000032.1:0-15440 GCA_964395195.1 uncultured Steroidobacteraceae bacterium | reverse complement strand
TCGGTGTACTTCGCGGCGTTGGTCAGGAGGTTCGAGAGCGCCTGCGAAAGCCTGAGCGGATCGGCGAGCAGCTGCACGGGCTCCGCCGGGAGCTCGATCGTGAGCTCGTGCTCCTTCGACTCGAGGAGCGGGCGCGCGGCCTCGACAGCCGAGCCAACGAGCGCCGCGAGATCAACGTGATCTTTCTTGAGCTCGAGCCGCCCGCGCGTGATGCGCGACACGTCGAGGAGGTCATCGAGCAGGAGCGCCATGCGCTGCACCTGGCGCGCGATCACCTCGCGGCCCCACTGCCGGTCCCGGTCCGCCGCCGCCGGCGCCTCGAGCAGGCGCACGGCGTGGCGGATCGGCGCCAGGGGATTGCGGAGTTCGTGCGCAAGGGTCGCGAGGAATTCGTCCTTGCGCCGGTCCGCCTCGCGCAGCGCCTCTTCCGTGTGCTTCAAGCGACTGATGTCGAGATTGATGCCGGCGAAGCCCGTGAGCACGCCGCGTTCATCGCGCATCGGCACGCCTTGTGCCAGCACCGGATGGTAGCGGTTGTCCCGGCCGAGGATCCGGTGCTCGCGGTACCAGAACTTGCCGGCCGCCACGGTCTCGCGCCAGGCCTCGATCGTGGCCGCGGCATCCTCGGGGTGCAGGAGCTCGAGCCAGCCTGCGTCTGCGCACTGCTCCTGCGTGATGCCGGCCAGCGCCAGGAACGACTCGCTGGTATAGATGTTGCGACCGTCCGCGTCACACACCCAGACGCCGAAGTCCATCGACTCGCCGATCGCGCGGTAGACCCGTTCGCGGTCGCGCAGCGCCTGCTCGGCGATCTTCTGCGCCGTGATGTCGATGAGGAGGCCCGCAACGAAGAGCGGCACACCCTTGGGATCGAACTGCACCTTGCCGCGGCTCGCCATCCAGCGCAGCGTCCGGTCCGGTCGCACGATCCGGAACTCCGTGGACGCGAGAACACCGGTTCGCAGCGCATCCGCCTCCGCCGCGACGACGCGCGGCAGATCGTCGGCGTGGATCCAACGGCGGATGAACTCGGAGTCGCCGCTTGACTCCGCTTCCTCGGGAAGGCCAAGCAGCGCCCCGAGGTTGTGATCTGCCGTGAGCCGTCGGGTCCTGAGATCGAGCACCCAGCCACCGATCTCTGCTGCCGCCATGGTGCTTTCGAGGCGCGTCGTCGCGCGCGCGAGCGCCGCCTCGGCGGCGTGCCGGACGGCGACCTCGGCCTTGAGCACGACATTGGTCTGCTCGAGCGCGCGCGTTCGCGCTTCGACCTCATCGAGCATGCCGTTGAACGCGCGCACCACCAGGCCGATCTCATCCGTGGCCGTCTGCCGCGCGCGCAGCGAGAAGTCATTGCGGTTGACGACTTCGCGGGCGACCTCGGCCATTCCCTCGAGCGGATCCGTGATGCCCTTCTGCAGCGTCCGCGAGACGACGATCGCGACGACCATGCTGAGGAGCGTCACGAGCGCAAAGATGCCGAGGTAGGCCCGCACGCGGCCCATCACGTCGTACTCGGCGCGCAGGTAGATGGCGCCCACCGGTTCGCCGTTCAGCACGACGAGCCGCACGACCTCGATGTCGCCGGCCGCCACGCGTGCGCTCGGAGCCGGCGCCGCGAGTATCGCCGGCGGCTCGTGAGCGCCCGGCCGGGTGTAGCGCGCATACAGCCGCCCGTGCAGGTCGTAGAGCGCGGCAGTCTCGAGCCCCGCCCGTGCCTTGAGGGCACCGAGGCTCCGGTCGGCGCCTTCCGGATCATCGAAGCCGAGCGCAGGCGCGGTCGTGAGCGCGAGGATGCTCGCCTCGGTCACGTAGTCAGCGAGGGTCGACTCGCGGTAGTCGCGCAGGTCGTGCGTCAGCATGGCCGACCCCTCGACGAGCAGCGCCATCGCCGCGGTCGCGAGCACGACGACCATGACCTTGCCCCGAACCGTGCGCCGTGCGCGCTTGAGTTCCTCGCCGAGGAGCACGCCGCGCAGGCGTACGCGCCAGCCTCCGCGGGGTGCGGCATCGCCCGGGGGCGGTATGGGTGTCCCGCCGGTCACGGTTGTGCCCCGCCGTGGCCGGCATCGATGGTCGCGCTCGGTTCGCTCGCATCGAATCCTGCGACTCTCCTCTGCGCGCAGCCGTTCACGGGATCGAGGAACCGGCCAGACGCGCCGCAGGAGACCTCCGAGCGACGGCGCCCGCCTTGCACGCGCGCAGCGACCGACAGGAGATCCGAGCTGATCCTGAGCCCCGCCCGCTCCGCGGCGAGCAACGAGACCTCGAAGCGAACACGCTGGTCGACCAGCAGGAAGCTGATGGCTCCGCCCGCCTCGATTCCGTGCTCATCCTCGGTCACGAGTAGCACGGGCCGGCTGCCGAGCGCATCGACTGCGAGGCGAAGGTCGACGGGACTGTCGCGCCCGATGTAGAGGATCTGCGCATCGCCGACGTCGGCGATGCGCCGCGGCCGCTTGATCTGGGCCGGCAGCCTGTCGATCGAGGCGTTCGCCACGAGCCGCTGCAGCTCGAGCGCGAGACCCTCGGCGCCGAGCACTGCGATCGTGAACTGCGTGCGTGGGCTCGGCGGCCACTCGACGTAGCCCGCGAAGCGCGTCAGGAACACGGCCTTGACCGCATCCTCCGAGTAGCCTTCCGCAACCGAGCTACTCGAGGGACCCGCGAGCGCCAGCAGGAGCCCGATCACGAGACCGAACCGCCGACGTCGCAAGGGAATGCGGTGACGCATCGCCGGCAGGCCTAGAACCGCCACCGCGCTTCGGCGAGGGCGCTGCGCCCGATCTCCTCACCGTCGGGCGCCGCGTACTCGAGGTGGTGCGCGTGCAGCAGGTTCGTTCCCGTGACCGAGAGTTCGAGCGAGCGGGTCGCGCGCCAGCCGAGGCGGGCGTTGAGCTCGAAGTAGCTCGGCACTGCCGGGGCCGGCAGGTCGCCGACGTACCGCAGCACCGCATCCAGCGTGAGCTCGCGCGGCAAGTCGAGCGAGGACTTGAGGGACGCCTGGCTCGATGGATCATCGCCCGCCTGGGCGAGTCCGAGGAGCCCGCTCGCACCGGGCGAGAACCGCAGGCTCTTGTGGAGGAGCCTCAACCCCGGTGAGAGGCGCCAGTGCTCGGTGACTTGCCAGTCCCCCCACGACTCGAGGCCGTACGTGTCGCCTTGCATCATGTTGCCCCAGCGGAGCGGCAGGAATACCGTGTCCGACGCGGTCTCGATGGTGCGAAGGTCCTGGTAGACGTTGTAGAACACCGACACCGACAGCGACAGGCTCGGCAGATAGTGGCCGCGATACCCGACTTCGTAGGCACGCACTCGCTCGGACTGGAACGACGGATTCCCGGTGAGGAATGTCGTCGTGCCCTGTTTCTCGACGACATCGACATCAAAGGGCGTGGGCGATCGGATCGCGCGCGACGCCGCCGCCCACAGGACATGGTCGGGCCCCAGCATCCAGGAGAGGCGCGCGTCGGGCTCGAACGACCAGCCGGAGTACGGGTTGTCCTCGAGCTTCGCGCCAAGCGTGACGTCGACCGCGGCCGACAGCGACAGCGTGTCCTGGGCGAAGACGTCACCGAGCGATAACTTGCGGGCGGAGGGCTCGAACAGCAGCGTCGCCGAGTTCAGGATCTCGTAGCTGTTGATCCGCTCGCCGAACCCCCAGACGACCCGGTGGACGCCGCCGAGGATCACGCTTTGCTGGGCCTCGAGGTCGTAGGTGTGCAGCACGAACGAATTGCCACCGGCGGGTGCCGCCCGCTCGGTCTGGTCGACGTACGCCTGTACGCTGATCTGCGAGGGGCCGAGCTTGTGCATCCACCGCGTCAGCACGTTGGCACCGCTCACGCGCTGGGCGTCGGTGCCAAGCTCCGCTTCCGAGCCGCGGTACGCATCGCCCTGCAGCGTGAATGAATCGGCGGCCCGCGACCAGTCGCTGCGAAAACCGCCCTGCACCTTGCTCCAGCTGTCGGCGGCGCTCGAGCCGTCGGCGAGCTCGAGCGCGCCGCGATTGAAGGCCTTGCCGTAGACCCTGAATGCCGCGTCCTCGCCAATCGCGCCGCCATAGCGCACGCCGACGTTCTGTTCCTGGTTGCCCGCCGCGACGGCGAGGAGGCTGCCGTCGGTGAGGTAGGTCGCGCGTGTGATGATGTTGATCACGCCGTTCATCGCATTCGCACCCCAGAGCGTCGCGCCGGGCCCGCTGATGACCTCGATGCGCTCGATGTCCTCCATCATGACGTCCTGAACGTCGGTGTAGATCCCGGAGAAGAGCGGCGAATAGACGCTGCGGCCGTCGATCAGCATCAGGATCTTGTTCGAGAAGTTCTGTGCGGTCGTGTTGCCGCCGAAGCCGCGCGCACTGGTCACGTAGTTGCTGGCGGTCAGCTGGGTGATGCGCAGGTTCGGCGCGAGCCTCAACACCTCGGCAATGCTGGTAGCGCCCGAGCGCACGATGTCGCTGTGGGTGATGACGTAGACCGCAGACGGGGCGCGCTGCAGAGGCTCCGCCGACTTTGACACCGAGGTCACCTCGACACTGGTCAGGTCCTCGAGCGACATACGCGCGAGGTCATCGCGGGGCGTCGCGACACCGGGCGCGCAAAAGAGCACCGCCGCGAGCCCCGCGAGCGCACGCACCCCTTTTGCGCTCGATCTCACACGGACAGAACGTAAGCCGTCAGACGGCCGACACTCACGCACGATTTCTCCCCCGCGAAGCCCAGCCGTCGCTCTCCACTCCGGGGAGGGACGTGCCCGCGGAGCGTAAGGAGCGCCCCCGGGCAGCGTCTGTCCCGGCCTGCCGCCGGCCCGTGTAGGACTCCGCCGACGCCCCGTGGCGGGTCCGTCGGGGCGCCGGTGTGTTGCGCTGACAGCGTCAATGCCGATGTAGGCGCGCGTCGGCGGGAACGCCCCGCCCACGGACTACAGGCGCTCGGGTCATCCGGGAATCGCGTGCCGTGCGGTGGTCGGTCACGCTCATTTCCCAACGCGTGACCCACGCACCTACAGGAGCTTCCCGTGAGACACATCATTTCGACGACGGCGGCCGCCGGCGCACTCGCGCTCGCGCTCGCCGCGCCGCAGGCCTTCGCGGACCAGAGCCAGGCCGGGCCGTACGTCGGCATCGGCTGGGGTCATTTTGATCTCAAGATGAATAACCTCGACGACGTCGGCACGGCCGTCAACAGCATCGCCCACTCCGGTGACGATGCCTGGAAAGTCTTCGCGGGCTATCGCGTCTCGCCGTACCTGAGCTTCGAGGGCGACTACGTAAACTTCGGCCGGCCAGGAGATTCGTTCACCGGCACCGGCTCCGACGGCAACTACCGGCTGCGGCTTAGCGGCTTCGCGCCGTACGTCGTCGGCACGCTGCCGGCCGGCCCCTTCGAGCTGTTCGCGAAGGCGGGCTACCTCTTCTACAACGCCAAGCTCGACGTGAATTTCAATCAGCCCGGAACGCAGGTGATCGAGTCGACCCACTCCGGCAGTGACTTCACCTACGGCGGCGGCATCGGCATCACGTTTTTCGATCACCTGAACGTGAACGCGGAGTACGACGTCATCCGGATCCGGGAGGCGAACAACTCGAATGCGTTCTGGCTGAGCACGGCCTGGCGGTTCTAGACGCTCGGGCCCGCGATGAGCGCAGCCGGCGGGCCTTCGGCCGGCTGCGGTTGGATTCCGGGGCGGCGCTGAACGCGTGGGCGACGGCGCGGCACCCACTGGCAGGGTCTTGAACGCCGGCGAACGACGGAGAGTCGGCGCTGTGGGAGGAGTCGGGAATGACTATCCGTCGTGACGTGCGCCTCGTCGGTCCCGCGCTGGCCATCGGCTTCTTCGCGCTTGCCCGAACCGCGGTGGCCGCTCCGGGCCTCGTTCCGGTCACCCTCGATCGCGCGACCGCGGCGGAAAGTGAACCCTCGCCGACGCTCGGTCACCTCGCGTGGATGGCCTGCCGCGCGCGCTATCCGGTGAGCGCTTACCTCCTCTGCGACGAACCCCGCCGGACCCCCTCCACAGCGGCGCGTGGCATGCGCGGAGTCGAGGACAATTCGCTGCCACGCGCGGATTCGGCCCCATCCCCGCCATCAGCCGGGGAAATTTCTGTAGTTGGATCAATGGATAAGGGGCGTTCGTAGGACTTTGTAAGATTTCGCCTACGGTCGGTCAGCCGACCCGCGTACGCTGGAAACGTGGTCGAGTCGTTATTCTGAAATTCGGCCCTGAGGGGTCGGACTCGAGCGATTTTCGACTTCCACGATGGCCGGAGGACTACATGGCAAGCGTACTCATTGCAGACGATCACGCGATGATCCGCACGGGGCTCCGGCACTACCTCGAGCAGGAGCGCTCGATCAGCACGATCGCCGAGACTTCGACCGGCACGGAAACGCTGAACCAGCTGCGCGCCGGCCAGTGGGACCTCGTGATCCTCGACATCAATATGCCCGACCGCAGCGGCATCGACATCCTGCGCCACATCCGTTCGGGCCACCCGAACACGCGCGTCCTCGTGATGAGCGGATTCTCCGAGAAGCAGTACGCGATCAACGTGCTGCGCGCGGGGGCCTCGGGCTATCTCGCCAAGGACCAGGCACCCGAGGAGTTCATGCGCGCCGTGCACACGGTGCTCGCCGGCAAGCGCTTCGTGAGTGCGACGCTGAGCGACATGCTGGTGACCGCGCTCGATGAGCCGACGGACCAGCCGCTCCATTCCTCGCTCTCGCAGCGCGAATTCCAGATTCTCTGCAAGCTGGCGGTCGGCCGCAGTGTCTCGGAGATTGCGGCAGAGCTCTTCATCAGCGTGAAGACCGTCAGCACCTACCGCGCGCGCGTCCTCGAGAAGATGAACCTCGAGACCAACGCCGACCTCACGACCTACGCGCTTCGCAACGGACTCGTGCAGTAACACGTTACCGTGCGAGCCATCGCCCCGGCGATACCGATTGGCGACGACGGGCCCCGCCATGCGCGGCGTCACGCCTCGCGCGGCGCCGAGCCCACCAATCCAGAAGCGACTGGCCGCGTCTTCCGCCGAGCCTCGTGACGAACACATGTCCGCCCACCCACGATTGCGCGTGCTCCTGGTCGAAGACTCAGCGCTTCTCGCAACGCGGCTGTCGGAGCTCATTCGACGGCTTCCCGACGTCGATCTCGATGACGTCGTCGCGACCGAGACGGATGCCGTCGAACGGATCAAAGCGGTGGCGCCCGACGTGATCATCCTCGACCTGCACCTGCGCACCGGCACGGGCTTTGGCGTCCTGCGCGCGCTCGCGCGTCGCGCGAGCCGGCCGAAGGTCGTGATCCTCACCAACTTCGGGCTGCCCGAGTATCGGCGCGAGGCGGAGCAATTCGGGGTCGAGGCGTTCCTCGACAAGTCGCGCGACTATTTCAGGATTCCGACGCTGCTCGGTGAATTCGCCAGGAACCTCCCGTCGCCGGCTACGCGTTGATCGCTTCCTCGCTGCCGGCGCCCGAGCTCACTCGCTCGAGCGGCAGTCGCGCCTCGATCTCCGTGCCGCCGTCTCTGCCGGCCGCCACGCGCCACTCACCCCCGAGACCCACGGCGCGGTGACGCATCGCGGCGAGCCCGTGCGAGCCGATCGCCTGCAAGCGCTCCGCCGGAAGCCCGATGCCGTTGTCGCGGATGCGAACGAGCAGCCAGCGATTCGTCGTCTCGATGGCGAGTTCGACGCGGGTCGCGCGCGCGTGCTTGAGGATGTTGGTGAGCGACTCCTGCACGATCCGGAAGACCGCGATCGCTCCCTCGGGAGTGAGCACGGGCTCGGTTGCCGGGTAGTGCTCCACGTACTCGAGCCCTGCGCGCCCGCAGTAGTCGGCCAGCTGCCACTTGAGCGCCGGGAAGAGGCCGAGGTTGTCGAGGAGCGTGGGCCTCAGGTTCTCGACCACGCGCCGCTTGACGTCGACGCCGGTCTGCAGCGCCTCGTGCAGGCGCTCGAAGTGGACCTTGACGTCCGGATCCGTGGACGGAACGTGATCCTCGAGCCACGACACGTCCATGCGTGCCGCGACGAGGAGTCCACCGAGTTCATCGTGCAGCTCCCGCGACAGGGCGGCCTTCTCCTCTTCTGCGAGGGTCTGGAGGTGCGTCGACAGGCTCGAGAGCTCCTCCGTCCGGTCTTTGACGACGGACTCGAGCTGGGCACGGCGTTCGGTCATCTCCGCCGCCTCGCGCTCGCGGTTGCGCAAGTCGCGCACCACCAGCCGGCGCACGAGCAGCACGAGAAACACGTTCAGGATGAGGCCCCCGCTCGTGATCCAGCGCGTGACCCAGAGATCGTCGCGCCACGACCGACTCGCCTCGACGATTTCCGTGGTCTCCTCGGTCTGCAGCTGGCGGATCGTCTCGGTGGCCTCGGTCATGGTGCGCCGCCCGAAGTCGGTGCGGATCAGGTCGAGGGCCGCCGGACGGCCTTGCGTCCGGTAGAGGTCGAGGGACTGGCTCATCTCCTCAATCTTGAGGTTGGTGAGCTCCTTGATGTTCTTGACCGTCTCGAGCGTTTTCGCGTCCGCCGTGACGAATACCTCGTCCATGCGGTGCAGCGCCTTGGCGAGCGCGGGGACCGCATCCTGGTAAGGCGCGAGGTACGTGGCATCCCCGAGCAGTACGTAGCCTCGCTGGCTACTCTCGCCCTGCGTCAGCAGTTGCAGCGTCTCCGAGAGCACCCGGTGGCGAAGGGCCGCTGCCTCGACACGGCGGCTGGCGTCGGCGAGGCGTTGCTGGCCGGACTGCGCCGCCGCAAAGAGGCCAAGCAGTGCGGCGATCAGCGCGATCACCGGGACGACCTGGCGGAGGTTCATCGAGGCGGGCCGCCGTGCATCAGGCGCAACGCCCACGGATCGCGATGGCCATCAGGCTCGCAAGGACGGGGACACCGGGAGATGCACGCCAATGACCACCCATTCAGACGGAACGCGCCGCGCGGAACCCGGGTCGCAGGTCGTCAGGTCCGGCCGCGGACGCCCGGAAGGCGGGGACATCATACCGGGAACCCTTCGTCGCGGAACGGCGGGTTCGCGCACGTCCGACTGCGCGATCAGTGCGAAACGAGCGCGATAAGGATGATGATCGGGATTGGAATGCCGAGCAGCCAGAGCAATATTGAGCGCATCGTTCGTTACTCCACCTGATTCGGTGCCGCGCGGCGCCGGCCCTTGACCCCGCGTCAGCGTCGTCGGTCGACCAGCAGCATCAGCCGGTCGCCGCGGCCCGTTCGTCCCGGTTCTTGTGACCGGGGCCACGCGGCGGTGTCACCGCCGCTCGCGCGCGGAGCCGACAGCGGGGGGTCACCCACCGCAGTCGACGTGCGATGGTCGCCGGCCGCGATTTCCGGCTGGCGTTCCTCCGGCAGCGACTCTCCCGATTGATCCCGTACCATGCTGCCTCCCGAGGAATTGGGCGACGCGCGACCGGCTCCGGTCCCGCCTGCCGATGAGCATGGCGCGCGGCACAGTCCCGTTCTGTAGGACGACACCGCACATTTGGCAGCGTCGGACCGAAGCGCGAGCACACATCGCAGGTGAGTGCTGCCCGGATAACGCCTACAAGCGGACGGGAAGTCCGTTGCTAGAGCGCGGCGGCTCGCCGCGTGAAGCTCTCTGCGACCGATCCACGTCCGGACGCAGTTGCTCCGGGCATCCCTTCCCCGACAGGAGCCTCTCAATGCACAGTCGTCGCGAAAAGAATCAAGGCGAGGGAAATACCGAGGCCGCAGAACGTTTCAACGCAGCCGAGACCTCGTTCGTCGAGTCACCGCGCGGCAAACGCGCCATCCGCAAGGGCGCGCAAGTCCGGCCGGAGGAAGAAGCCGAGCTTCAGGACGCCGAGCGGCGCGCGCACGAGCGAGCCAAGGAAGATCCAGAGCAGGACGCCGAGGACAACGAGCTGTAGAGGCGCTCCCCGCCCACGCACTCCACGGCGCTAGAGCATCGTCGTGGAGACTCGCCAGAACGTCTCGCGCACGCGCTCGCCGAGCGAACGATGCGCCCACGCCGCGCGGTCGATCGCGTGCGCGGAGGTGAGGTCATCGCGGAACATCTCCTCGAACGCACCGGCGGCATCGTTGCCGAGGACGACGGCGTCGACCTCGTCATTGAAGAGCACGCTGCGGTGGTCGAAGTTCGATGAGCCGATCACCGACCAGACGCCGTCGACCACCATTGTCTTCGAATGCAGGATCACGCCGTCCCTCTCGAAGATCTTGACGCCGGCGCCGAGGAGATCGCTGTACGCGGAGCGCTGCACCGCGAGCGAGGGCTTGGAGTCGCTCGCCGAGGGCAGCAGCAGTCGTACGTCGACGCCACGTTTCGCGGCGGCCGCGAGCGCCACTTTCTCCTGGTGCGTGGGAACGAAGTAGGCCGAAGTGATCCAGACCCTGCGGGTGGCGGTGTTGATCGCGGACAGCACGGTCGCGTAGTAGCGCGGCGCGAACGCATCGGGGCTGCTACCGATGATCCGCACGAGGTCCCCCCCGGCGGCGGGCGCCGGTGTGTCCATCGCCGCGGAGAGCGCCTCCCCACCCTGCTGCAGCCAGTGGGCCTGGTAGAGTTTGACGAGCTCGGCGACGGCCGGCCCCCGGATCTCGAGATCCGTGTCGCGCCAGTACGTCGGCGCGGTACCTCCGGCGGGCGGCTCGCTCGTGCCGTGATGCGACGGGCCACTCTCGTAGGTCGTCGCCAGGTTGATGCCGCCGAGCAACGCCACGTGGTCGTCCGCGACCAGCATCTTGCGGTGATCGCGATCGTTGATGGACCAGCGGAAGCGCTTCTTGAGCGGGTTGACCGGACTGAACGCGAGGACGCGGACGCCTCCCGCGTGCAGCTTCTCGAAGAGCGCGGTGTCCGTCGCGACCGAGCCGACGGCGTCGTAGATTAGCGCCACTTCGACGCCCTCGGCGTGCTTGGCAATCAGCAGGTCGCTGATGTGCACGCCGTCGTACGCGACATCCTCGAAGATGTAGTACTCGAGGTAGACCGAGCGCCGGGCGGAGCGGACGGCGGCGAACATCGCCGGAAAGGTTTCGCTGCCGTCCCGGAGGAGCCGGGTGCTGTTACCGGTGTAGAGCGGGCTGCCGGCGACTGCCTGCTCGACCGCGACGTGCACCCGGAGCATATCGGCGTCGGGAGCTTCGAGCTTGAGCCGGCGGAGCACCGCCGCCGCCTGAGCCTGACTCAGTGGGCCCCGGCTTCCGACCACGTCGAGCGTCGGATTCGCAGGCACCCGCAGCTCATTCGCGCCGGGTTCCTTGAGGGTCACGCAGCCCGCCTCGGCGAGGCACGCGATCATCAGCGTCAGCGGGATGATTCCCCGCCGCGCCCTACTCCAGCCGTGCATGTATCAGTCTCCCGGCGTCAGCCGCCGCTCAAGCGAGCTTCGCGCCAGGCGGCTCGGACGTCAGTCGGTCGACCGCCGCCTCACCTGTGGGCGCGACCCTACGCGCGGGCAGGGCGGCGACGGCCGTTCCGCCAGGCGACACACTGGCCGGTCAGCGAGGCCACGAGCGTGAGCGCATTCGTGACCACGAACACACGGCTGCCGATCATGGCGCTGAAGACAATGAACCCGAGCGATGCCGCGCACTCGCCGGCGAAGAACCATGCCGAGACGCCGGCGGCGTTCCGCTCGCGCCACTGCTTGTAGATTTGCCCCGACAGCGTCACCAGCAGGATCAGGCTGCTGGTGACGCCGACGACGTCGGCGGTCGAGGGTCCCGCCATGCACGTCGCCGTGACGCAATCGGCGGCGCGCTCAGCGCGCCGCTATCTGGCCGCTCGAATCGGAAATCACGACCTCGACGCGTCGGTTGAGCTGCCGTCCGCCCGCGTCTGCGTTGCTGGCGATCGCATACTCCTTCCCAAAGCCGGCTACGTCGACCCGCGAGCCGTCAACGCCGCGTGCAATGAGCGCGCGCTTGAGGGCCTGCGCCCGGCGCTGCGACAGTCCGACGTTGAAGTCGTCCGTGCCGACGCTGTCGGTGTAGCCCTCGGCGAGCACGCGCCGTTCCGGGTGAGTCGCGAGGAAATGGGCGAGCTGGGTGAGCGCCTGGTCGGCACCGGGCTTGAGCGTGTCGCCGCCCGTGTCGAAGAGGACGTCGCCGAAGCGGACCATGGGTCCGCGCGCGGTTTGCGTCGCGTGGAGCTCGTCGAGTTCGCTGCGCAGCGCCGACGATTCGGCGTTCGCGGCGTCAGCACTCGACTCGGCATCCGCCGCCCTTGCCTCCGCTCCAGCAGCTCGCGAGCGGGCATCCGCCGCCCCTGCCTCGGCTCCTGCCGCGCGCAAGCGGGCATCCGCCGCCTCGCGCCCGCGCGCATCGAGCTGGATCTGCTGGCGCTGGCCGTCCGCCATCGCAATCTGCTCCTGGGCGATGTGCTCGTCGGCGGTGGCGAGCGCAAGCCGCGCGGTTTGCGTCGCGAGGTAGGATTCGTGCGCGGCGAGCGCCATATCCGAGCGCCGATCGGCCTCCTCGGCCGCGGCCAGGTAGCCACGCGCCCGGTCAATGTCGGGCTGCGCGAATCGCTCCGCGTCCGGGTTTGCCTGGACCTTTGCGACTTCATCGCGCGCCGCGACGAGCGGCGGGTCGATGCGCGTCGTGGCGCAGCCGCTCAGGATCAGCGCGACGACGCTGCTGACTGCCAACATCGACTGGTTCTGCTTGTTCATTCGATTGCTCCTCGATCTATTAAGGTGTCTGCTCGCGCTTCAGGCGCATTCAGGGTGTAGCGCGATCGGTTTCCTGCTTGAGAGCATCGACGCCCTTGCCGACCTGGTTCGCCGCGAGCTGGGACTTCTTCGCGCGAGCGCGCGCGCCGGCAAGCTGCGCATCCGCCTGGGCCTCGTCCGCGAGCCGCGAGACGCGGACGCCGTCGCGGTCGTGGCGCTGATCGTCATCCGCGCGCGCGAGCTTCTCGTGCGCGGCGGCGAGGTACTCGGGAGCGAACTCGGCGGCTCCGGAGCGCTCGGCCTGGTCGACGGCGGCGTGAGCGCGCACCAGCGCATCGTTTGAGCGCGGCGGTGCGCTCGCACAGCCGGCAGCCAGAATCAGCGTCAGTGACGCCCCGACAACCAGTGGCGAGACGACAAGATGCAGCTTCTTCATTGAAAATCTCCTCGTGCGTGTCTTCGGCAGTTACCGCGGCTCCGGTGTGCCGGGCGCGGGCTTGAATTCGTTAGTGCGAGTGTCGCGGGATGGGGTGCGGAAAGATGTCCGGCCCTGGCGCCTTTGCCGGTAGGCGACAGCCGACCTGTCGTTTCGCGTCGAGGCTCGATCAGCGGGCGGGGACGTCCTCGCCCGTCGCGGGTACGGCGCCACCCTCGCCTTCCCAGCGAGCGAGTTCGCGCCGTTCCTGGCGGCGGCGCGTCTGCGCCGCGCGGCTCGCGCGATCGACGAGCCAGGTACCGATTCCGATGGCAAGGACAACGACGATTACGTGCGATATCGCAGCACCGAACCCAGCCGTGAGTGATCGGGGCCGGGTGCCGGCGGGGCCAGGGGGCCTGGCCCCGCCGCGACGCGGCGAGAAGCTCGCGTCGATCGAAGAAAATGCAGACGCGCCGATTGAGTGACCGGGGTGGGTGTCAACCATGGGGATGGTGGCGCGTCTGCTGGTGCTTCATGCACCAAACCTGTCAGGGCTTCGGGTCGGAGTCGGCACGAACCTGCTTGGCCTTCGCCTTCGCAGCCTCGAAGTCGGCATCCGCCTGATCCTTGCACGACTTCTGGGCAGTGCCGGCGAGACCCTCGCAGCGAGCGAGCGCAATCTTGTGGGCGCCTTCCGCCTCGGTGTCGGCAACCTTCTGGCCCTGGATCGCATTGACGTGGCCCAGGTCGCGCTGCTCATCGCGGACGTCCGAGCGCGCGCTCGCACTCTTGTCGGCGGCCTCCCTCTCTGCCTTGGCCGTGTTCTCGGTCGCAGTCTGTTCGGCGGACGCGGTGTCCTTGTCGACCTGCACGGCGGTCTTCGGCCGGTCGCACGCACTGAACGTGAGGGCGGTGGCGAGAACGGCGAGGCAGAGCGGTATCCGATTGATCATGGCGATCCCCCAATTGTTTCGTAGCGAATCAGCGTTGGACGAAGCACCCCGTGCGGTGCAGGAACCGGTCCGGTTCGTGTGCGGTTGCCGTACGGGGACGAAGTCCGAGTGGCGACAGTAGAAAACGCCCGCCGCACCCGAAGCCGGCGCAGGTACCGAGGCTCTGTGAGCCCCGGCCTACATGCGGCGACCGCGGACGTCGCGGGCATCAGCCCGCCGCGCGATTTTGTTTCGCGCGCGCGCTCACGTGCGGCAGCATGCTCGAGAGGTCTTCCGCGTGCTCCTCCTCCTTGGCGAGGATTGTCTCGAGCAAGCGCTTGGTCGTCGGATCGCGTGCCCCGATGTACTCGATCATTTCCCGGTAGGAGTCGATCGCGACGCGCTCGGCGACGAGGTCCTCGCGGATCATCGACTCGAGCGAGTCGCCGGCGACGTACTCGGCGTGGCTGCGCTCGGCAAGTCCCTTCGGATCGAAGTTCGGCTCGCCGTCGAGCTGCACGATGCGTGCCGCGAGGAGATCGGCGTGCTCCTGCTCTTCTTCGGAGTGCTCCAGGAACTCCTGCTTGATCGACTCCGCCTCGAGCCCATCCGCCGTGAAGAAGTGGCGGCGGTAACGGAGCACGCACACGAGCTCGGTCGCGAGTGCCTCGTTGAGAAGCCGCAGCACCGTATCCCGGTCCGCTGAGTAGGTGGCGGTGACGGCGCCGTCCTCGATGTGCTGGCGAGCGCGCTTGCGCAGGGTCGGAATGTCGCTCAGCTGGCTGGCGTCGCCACTTTGCTGCTGTTTCACGTGAGTGCTCCCCTTCAGTTTGCGATGCGGTGCGCGCCGCCGGCGGCGCGTGCGGAATGACTAGTGGCGGCGTCCGAAGAGCGCACCGCCGAGCAGGCGCCCGAACGGCACGCGCGCGATCGCCGCGGTGAGCGCCGTCATGGCCAGCGACCGCGGCGAGAGGTGGCCGATGATCCAGCGAACGGTGGCGCTGCGCGGGAACCGGTCCCTTACTTCGGGCGCGTCAGGTTCGAGCACCGCACGCAGTTCCGCGCGATTGCGCTCGAGCACGAGCGACGCCGATTCGACGCGGGCGTCACGGAGATCGGCGTTCACGCGGCCTCCGCTCGCTCGCGCTCTCGCTCAAGGATCTCCTCGAGGAGGGCACGATCCTTGGCCCATTCCCGCGCAGTGCGCGAGAGCATGCCGGGCGCGTCTGCGCTGAGGTGCTGCAACCAGCGCAGTGCAAGCCCCGCGACCGTCGTGAAGATCACGAACAGCCCCGCGAACGTCCAGTTGCGAAAGGCCGTGTCCCAGGTCGCGGCGACGAGCCAGGCCGCAACGATCGCTATCGCCAGCAGCAGCGCTCCCGCCAGCGTCGCCCCGGCGAAGATCGGA
>CAYNCY010000031.1:0-15709 GCA_964395195.1 uncultured Steroidobacteraceae bacterium | reverse complement strand
GAGCCACGCGGCAAGGTGGGCCGCGAGCTGACGCCCGAACAGGGTTACACGGCGGCACGGCTCACGGGCCTGTCCATCCTCGGCAGTCTCGAGCGTGCGCTCGGCGACCTCGACCGCATCGAGTCCTGGGGTCGGGTCTTCGGCATGGTCAACTGCGCACCCGGATTCAACCGGCTACCGAACGTGATCAACGGCTTCTCCGACCTGATCCTCGAGGTATTCGGGCCTGACATCGGCGCTCACAGCCGCAGCGCCGTAGGACTCGCCGAGTTGCCATTCGATATTCCGGTCGAAATCGAAGGCGAGTGCGAGCTGTCCCCCTGAACGGCACCCGACCGGGCGTGCCGGTATCCTCGACGATCAAATCTGGAGAATTTTCCGATGGCTGCCTACATCATCGCCCACGTCGAGGTTACGGATCCGGTCGGCTACGAGGAGTACCGCGAGCGGGTGCCGGCAGTGGTCACCGCCTACGGCGGGCGCTATCTCGCACGCGGCGGCGCGACCACGGTGCTGGAGGGCAGCTTCACGCCGCACCGCCTCGTCATTCTCGAGTTCCCGGACATGGCGCGGCTAAAGGCGTTCTATCACTCGCCCGAGTACCAGCCGCTCGTCGCCGTGCGCAAGCGCACCTCGCGCTCCAACCTCGTGGCCATCGAGGGCCTGTGACCTCGCCCGCGTCGGGTCCTGGGCAAAGCACGCGATGAGTACGGCACTCCCGACGCCCGAAGATGTCCGCAATGCGGCGGCGCGCATCGCTGGCACGGTCGTGCGCACGCCGCTCGTGCGGCTCGGTGTGCTCGATGGACCGGCCGAGATCTACCTCAAGCTCGAGAACCTCCAACCAATCGGCTCTTTCAAGCTGCGCGGCGCGACCAATGCGATCGCACGCCTGCCGGCCGAACGCCTCGCGCAGGGCGTGATCACGGCCTCCGCCGGCAACATGGCCCAGGGAGTGGCGTGGCGCGCACGTGCGCTCGGCATTCCGTGCACCGTGGTCGCCCCCGACACCGCGCCCGACACCAAGGTCAAGGCGATCGAACGGCTCGGTGGTCGCGTCATCAAGGTGCCGTTCGCCGAGTGGTGGCAGACCCTCGAGCGCCGGTCCTTCCCGGGTGTCGAGGCGACTTTCGTCCACGCCTTCGACGACCTCGACGTGATGGCCGGCAACGGCACGCTGGCGCTCGAAATCCTCGAGGACCTGCCGGATGTCGAGGCGATCGTGATCCCCTGGGGCGGCGGCGGCCTCGCATGCGGCGTTGCAAGCGCCGCTCGCGCACTCAAGCCGGGTTGCCGGCTGTATACCGCGGAGGCGACGACCGCCGCGCCCTTCGCCGCATCGTTCGCAGCAGGCGCGCCGCAGGTAGTCGAGCAGCAGGCCTCCTGGGTTGACGGCATCGGCAGCCGGACGGTCTTTCCCCAGATGTTCGCGCGCGCGCGGACGATCATCGATGGCGCGCTCACCGCCTCGCTCGATGACATTGGAGCGGCGGTCCGGACGCTAGTCGAGCGGAACCGCGTCGTTGCCGAGGGCGCCGGCGCGTGCCCGGTCGCTTGCGCACTCTCGGGCGGCGCGGGTCGCGGTAAGATCGCTTGCATCGTTTCTGGCGGAAACATCGACTCCGGCAAGCTCACGGCGCTACTCGCGGACACGAGGCGGTGAGCCCGCAGGTGATGCGCGCCGACGGGTCCTGTCAATCTCCCGAACCACGTATCCGGAAATCACCATGACTCCGTCCCTGACGCTCGATGAGATCCGTGCCGCACGCACGCAGCTCGGCAACCGGGTACTGACGACGCCGGTCCACGAATGGCAGGGCCCGCTGCTGGCGGAACTGCTCGGGCCCGACACGCGGGTGTTCCTCAAGCTCGAGCTCTTCCAGAGAACCGGCACGTTCAAGCCGCGCGGCGCACTCCTCAACATGCTGCACCTGTCCGCCGAGGAACTCGCGCGCGGTGTCACGGCGATCAGCGCCGGCAATCACGCGGTCGCCGTGGCCTACGCGGCGCAGTCGCTCGGAACCTCCGCGCGGGTCGTGATGATCAAGACGGCGAATCCGCTGCGGGTCGAGCTCTGCCGCCGCTTCGGCGCCGACCTGGAATTTGCCGAGACCGCGCACGCCGGCTTCGAACGCGTGCGCGAAATCGAGAAGGCCGAGGGCCGTGCGTTCATCCACCCATTCGAGGGCGTGCGGACCGCGCTTGGCACCGCGACCGTGGGGCTCGAGTTCTGTGAGCAGACCGAAGCGCTCGACGCCGTCATCGTGCCGGTGGGCGGCGGCGGCCTCTGCGCCGGCATCGCCTCGGCGGTCAAGGCGATCGCACCGGCGTGCAAGGTATACGGCGTCGAGCCGACCGGCGCCGACTCGATGCATCGCAGCTTTGCCGCCGGCGAACCGCGCTCGATCGAGCGCGTCGCGACCATTGCGGACAGCCTGGGCGCACCCTACGCGGCGCCGATCAGCTTCGAGTTCTGTCGGCGGCACGTTGACTCGATCGAGCTCGTCGCCGATGAAGAATTGCGGGCTGCAATGCGCCTCATGCAGCGCGAGATCAAGCTTGCGGTCGAACCGGCCGGTGCCGCCGCAATGGCCGCGCTCGTCGGGCCGCTGCGCGAACGGCTCCGCGGGCGACGGGTCGGCCTCATCGTGTGCGGCAGCAACATCGACGCCGGCACCTACGCGCGGCTCTTGCAGCCCGATTCCTGACCCGGACGGGTCCCACGCGAATCATTTGGTGATAGGGCGAGACGAAACCGTTCGTTCCCGTCCCACTCTTCGGGGGCTAGAGTCTGGCTCGCGGGCAGGTGGTGAGACGGCGGACGACGCGACGCGCGGCGGCCCCCCCTCCGAACCGGCGCGAGTCCGACCGACTCCTCCCTGCCAGCACCTTATTCCCGGGCCCCGCGGCAAACGCATGCGGCGGCCGATCCAGGCCGAACGACGGCCCCCAACCGCGGTTGATTGAACATCTTGCGGGAACGCGTCCGCCAACTGGGATCCCGATCACCGCGCCGCCAGGCCCTTACGGCGTAAGGTTCGGAACGCTCCGAGAGGTCCCCGTGCCATGCTCCCGCGCCGCCGCCGCCAGCCCCCCGCATCGAAGACCCTGGTCCAGGCTGTCGACCTCGCGGGCGGCGATTCCTTTCGGCCGATGATGACGGGCGCGTTCGCGCGCCACCGTCCGACGCCGAGCGGGGCGACGCCGATGAGCGAGCTGCCCGATCCGCTGTCGTTCGTGTTCGACGAGGACAGCGAAGCGCCAAAACTGGCGCTTCTCTAGAAACGTTTCTTAGCGAGCGCCGGCGCGAACGCGCCGGCCGCCGCACAGCGTTATTTCCCGCCCTTCAGTCCCCGCACCGCCTCGAGCGCCGCATCGACGTTCGCCGACGGTGCCACGCCACCAACGGTCGCGGCTATCGTGCCGTTGCGATTGACGATGAAGGTCGTCCGCTCCGTGAAACCGTGACCGATCTCGACGCCACGCGAGTCCTTGGCGCCGGCGCTCGGCGGTGACACCTTGAGTTCGTAGGACGCCGCGATCTTGCCGTCGGCATCGGACGCAACCGGGATCTTCCCGCCGCAGTACTCCGGATCCTTCGAGAAATCATTGAGCCGCGCGATGTTGTCGAGCGACACCCCGATGATCGTCGCGCCCGCCGCCGTGAACTTGTCCTGGTTGACGGCAAAGGCGTGCGCCTGCGCGTTGCAGCCGCTCGTGAACGCCGAGGGATAGAAGTACACGACCACCGGGCCCTTCTTGAGCGCTTCCTTGAGCGAGTACGGGAACGGCTTGCCCGCGAGCGAGGCTTCGGCGGAGAAGTCCGGGGCGGTCTTGCCGGGTTGCAGTGCAGCAACGGCGGGGAACGCAATCGCCGTCGCAACGACGGCAGCCAGAATGCGATGTGTCATGAACCTAACTCCTGCTCGGGATTCGATGAATGAGGCGGCGCGCAACCGGCGGCGCGGTGCGCGGCGCCGCTGCATGATACGCCGCGGTGGCAGAGCCCGTGTCTCGGCGGTCAACCGGGTGAGTAGCCTGGGTGCGTTGCCGGGTTTTATGGCGGCGACGCGACGAGCGGTGGCAGTTCCCGGGCGGCAGCTTTGGGTGCGCGGCTGTCGGTGAAGAGACCCCAGTGGGCCTCCTCGGGGTGAAAGCCGGGCGCCGCCTGTTCATCCGCCACTCGCCAGGGCGCGTCGAACGCGGCGAAGTAGACGAATGCGCGCGAGCGCGACGGCACGAACGCCCCGCGCAGTTCCCGGTAGAACGAGGCCTGGCGCTGCTCGGTGAAGCCCTTCGCGGCCGGCGCGGTCGGCACGCCCGTCTCTTTCACGAGAATCGGGCCACAGAAACGGTGCGCGAGTTCATCGACGACACCGACCACGAAGCGCGCGGCATTGGCGTCGGGCGCTGTCGCGAACCAGCTCTGGAACACGGGGTGCACGTTCGGCAGCAGAAAGTCGACACGCTCGAGAACCGGTCGGTCCGACGGCTCGTAGAACACGTGAAACGGCTCTGTCGCGGCGAGTGGTACGCCGGGTGCCCGCAGACGAATCCCGGCAATCCGGCTGGCGAGCTCGGCAGCGGTCCGCCGGTGCGCGAACACGAGCTCATTGCCGACCGAAAGTCCGACGATGAGTCGCGGATAGCGCTGCGCCGCATCGAGAGCCGCATCGACCTCGGCGGAGTCGAACGGATTCCAGATGCCGATCACCAGCGCCCGGAATCCCAGCTCCGCTGCAATCCCGGGTATCGCCTCGGCGCCGTGCAGCGCGCTGTAGGTGACGAGTGAATCGAAACGGGGCCGCAGGACCGCGAGGTCGGCTCGAATGCTGGCGGGGTCCGCGTGCGTGGCATGGCCATCGACGATGCGAAGCGCCGTCGGTCCGTAGCCGACAAAGCGCCCCTCCCCCATCGCGGCTTCGAGCCGGAGAAGCGCCCCGTGCGCGGCATCGCCGCGCGCGCACACCGCTTCCGCGCGCACGACTGTCGCGACGAGGACGGCGGCGAGTCCGGCGACAGCCGCCATCCGCCGAACGAAGCGGCGCCTGCTTGGCGGAATCGGATGGGTGCTCGACAGTCGGGGCATGGTTGCGCGTGGCCGGTCAACGCTCGGCGCGAGCGCGTCGCGCCAGTGTCCGGCGACTCTCCCACCCCCGCAACTCCTTGGCTTCGGCGGAACCCGACGGTGGCGAATTCGAGAATTTCGACGGGCTCGTGAAGGCGGCCGAACATCCGAGGCAACTGAAGAGCGACTCGGACCGGTACAAGGTGCCATTCGGCCGTTTGACCGTCACGGGCTCGTACCGCGTCGATTCGCAGAGGGGGCACCGGAAGGGCATGCGGTCGCTCGAGACGTGGGGATCGCCCAGGCAGGGACCTGTGTGGATATACAGTACCGCGGGGCGGTCGATCAAGCCGAGAGAAGTGGAAAATTTTCCGTAAGTGCCGAGGTTATGACAATTAGCGTGATTTTGGACGCGTGTTTATCGATAAATACGTTATTAATTAGTTACTTAGTAGCCTAACTGTTCCACGGCGATGTTCCACGCGCTCGCATCGCTGGGCCGGAGCGGCGAGCGGTGATCCTTCGGGCTGGTTTCGTGTAGTCAGAAGTGATGTTTATCTTTATACAACAATCAGTTACGTCGGTTTCGTCTCGAAACCACTGTCAGGCGAGGTCCTTGAGGATCTGCTCCATTGCCTGGATCACGGCGTCGCGATCCGACGGGCCAAGGCCCTTGGGAAAGGCGACGGTCACCTTCCCCTTGGCGTTCCGAACCAGGATCGCGCGGCCCGCCTTGCCGACGTTGTACTCGCGGCGAACCGGCTCGAGTTTGCGCGACTGATCGAGACTGGCGAGCAGGAGCTTGAGGACGGCGCGCGAGTCGCGGCCGCCCTCCTCGTCCCGCCGCCCGGCATTCTTCGCCGCCTGCAACACGACATCCCGGGCGCCGGGCCGATCCATCAGGCTCGCCAGCTTGTAGGCCTGTTCAATCGGTACAGCCGAGCGATCGACGAGCAGGTTCGCGATCGACACATGTGCGAGCAGCTGGGCCGCCTTCAGCATCTTCGTCACCTGCCCCTTGGAGACATTGAGCGCATTGGCGAGCGCCTCCTGGGTCGGGAACAGCCGCGCATCCAGCTGCGCCTGGAACGAGAGCGCCCGTTCCATCGGCGTGATGTCCTGGCGATCGGCATTCTCGAGGTGCATTAGCACCGCTGCCTGCGAGTCCGTAATGTCGACGACCCGCACCTTCAGCTTCGTTCCAGTGACCTCGCAGGCGAACCGCCGGCGCATGCCGTAGATGAGTTCGTAGTCGAACGACGGGTCGCCGGTCACTCGCCGGGCGAGCGCGGGCTCCTGCTGGCCGTCCTTCGGAATCGAGCTGATGAGGTCGGCGCAGCGCTCGCGCGTGTACCAGGCGTCGGTGCGGTTGTGATACTTCCAGCCGCGGCAGCGCTTCGGGTCGACGCTGAGGACCGTCTCGCGCGTGAGGCCGGGGCTCGTTCGGCCGTGCAAGGCGAGCTCCGCCGTCGGCAGGACCGCCTGTGGTCCGAGGCGTTCCGGAGCAGGCGTGTCCCCGCCCCGCTCGCGCGCCGAATTCGCGATATCGCCCAGCCGGGTTCCGCCAAACAGTCGCTTGTTGCTCATGCCAGTCTCCTCAGCCTGTCCAGTCAGATGATGCCTTTTGCATTCAAGGCGGCCCGCTTCGACGGCCACTCCCGGAGCACGGCAAGCTCCACCTCTCCGAATACGCCGTCCATCATCTCGAGCACCTTGCGGTTGGGCTTGAGCTGCTCGTAGGGACCGATGAACTGCGCGGAAGCGTTGATGACTTCCGCCGCGTGGAAGAAGACGCGCTGGAACACGGACTCGCCGAAGCACGCGCGCATGACATCGACGAACTGCCGCTGGCTGTCATAGCGCTGATCGAACAGCGTCGTCAGGACCGAGATCCACCGGTAGCTCTTCTCGGGCGCGAGCTGCGCCACGTAGGTCCGGATCATCCGGAAGAACTGCACGGTCGATGAGAAATCGAACATCTTGGCCGCCGTCGGGACGACCAGCGCATCGGCGGCAATGAGCACGTTGAGCGAGATGACGCCGAGCGCAGGCGGGGAGTCGAGGAGGACCACGTCGTAGTTGTCGGCGACGGTCTGGATGCCGTAGCTCAACTCCGCGAACACCTCCCGGCGCGCCTCGGCCGAGGACTGCTCGGCGATGTGGAGGACGAGGGCGATCTCGGCCTCGTAGAGGGCGAGGCAGGCCGGAATCAGGTCGATGCCGGGGAAATAGGTCGTGCGGACGACAGGCGCGAGCGTCGAGTGGGCGCCACCGAGGTACGCGAGGATCGTGTCGTTCTGCGTGATCTCGGCATCCGGGACGTACCCGAACATCGACGTCGTCGTCGCCTGGCTGTCGGTGTCAATCACGAGCACCCGGTAACCGCGGAGCGCGAGGTAGTGGGCGAAGTTGATGCAGGTGGTCGACTTGCCGACGCCGCCCTTGAAGTTCTGGCACGCGATCACGACCGGGCGGTCCTGCACGGGATCCCGATGCGGCAACGTACCGAAGTGCGCGCGGAAGGCCTGCACCTGCTCGAGGGTGTAGCCGAGGCGACGGTTGTTGTCGGGATTGCGGGCGGGCAGTTCGAGCCCGAGCTCCGCCTCCGCGCGCGCGAGGGTCGTCCGGTCGCGGCCGACCATCTCCGCCGCCTCCGACGGTGAGAACAGGCGCTGCAGCGATTTGCGGGTGTGGGGCGACTGCCCCATCTCGTGCATGCGCTCGAGGAAGCTCTCGCTGTACGCGAGAATGGCGTCGAGCTTGTCAATGGCGGGGGTCGCTGGCACACTTCTCTCCCGGAATGGCTCATCCACGGATTTCGGGCCGAATCTACCAGAAATCCGTGCGTCCCAATGGCCTAGAAGGCGCTAACGCACCGACGTGAGCACTGAAGCTCCGAACCCGGGACTCGACCTTATCGCGCGAATGCAGCGATATGGCGCCGCAGGATACTCCCGCGCGCGCATGCTGGCCCAGCTCGTCTCGGATGGTGTACCGGCTGCCGAACTGGCACCGCACTTCACCGACTTCCCGCCGACCGCGTTCCAGAAAGTCATCACCCCGGGACTTCGTGCCGTAACTGCACGGCTCCCGTCGCCGTCCGCGCCGGCGATCGCGGCACCGGCGATGGCCGGCGTTCCGAAGCCGTCCCGGGAACTCGAGCAGGCCGCCGCGGAGCAGGGGATCTCGTTCCACTACGTGCCGCTGATCCAGTGCTCGTTTCCCCACGCCGATCCTGGCGAGCTTGCCTCGTTCACGCGGAAGAACGGCTGGCTCGAACTCACGCTCGGCACGACGCGACCGGAGTCGGGGCTTCCGTACGGAGTGCCGGCGCGACTCCTGACGATCTACTGCGCGAGCGAGGCCGTGCGCACGCGTTCGCCGGAAATCTATCTCGGCCGGTCCGTACACGAGTTCCTCAGGCTGCTCGATGTCCCGATCACGCGCGGCGATCGCGGGAGCCTGCGCGTCTACGCGAACCAGCTGCTCAGGCTGATCCGCTGCACACTGTCCATCGACGAGAACATCCGCGACGCGAGCGGGCGCACGGGCCTGCACATCCGCCAGGCACTCTTCGCGGACGAGGCGCGGCTCTGGTGGGACGAGGACCACGGGGTCGGGCAGGGAAGTTCGTTGCAGCTCTCGAGCGTGCTCTTCCACTCGATCCTCGAGCGTTCCGCGCCGCTCTCCACCCGGGCGATCAAGCAGCTGCGCAAGAGTCCGATGGACCTCGACGTCTACGCGTGGCTCGTGCACCGGCTCTTTCACCTGAGCCGCCCGAGCAACGTGACCTGGCAGCAGCTCTCCGAACAGTTTGGTCACGCGTATGCGGAACTCCGCCAGTTCCGGCGCTTCTTCCTCGACTCGCTCGAGCGGGTCCGCGTCGTCTATCCCGACGCGAAAGTTTCGTTGACCGAGACGGGCGTCCTGCTCCTGCCCTCGCGACCTCACCTCGCGCAGCGATCGCCGTCCAAGGCCCGCTGACTTTCCCAGGTCCGGCGTTACAACTCTCACGCTTTTTCGGGTCCGCCCATGCCTGCGGCCGCCAAAAAGCCCTGAATTTCAGGCTCTTTTGCACGGGTCGGGGAGGGGCGTTGCATCTCTCACGATCAGCGCGTAAGCCTATGTTTTATAAATGTAATCGTGCGACGCGCGCGACGGCCGTCCGCCGCCGGCGCTGCAATCCTCCCGGTCATCCGTCGCATCTCGCGCGACGACCCGTGCCAAGTCTGGCGCAGACCCGTGGCATCTCTTCGTCAAAGCGACGTTTTCCTGAGCTTATTCATGCACTTAGGAAGTGCCCCCTGTAGCTTCCTGTAATTCCTGTAACCAGTCCTTGGCTGACGCCATGAGAACCGCCGGAGATAGAGCGGGGGAGCGGATGGGGAAGCGAACCGGCGCCAGGCGCCACTCGCCTGTTCAGCGACGGTCGGTGCCGAGCAGAAGACTCGCGGGATCCGTCCCCGTGTCCTGTCGCTCGCCGCGCGCCTGCTCGAGCAGCAGCGTGATCTGGTCCGCCGGTTGCGGGCGGCTGTGCAGGAAGCCCTGCGACTGCTGGCAGCCGAGTTCGCGCAAAACCTGCAGCTGGTCGGTCGTCTCGACACCTTCGGCAACCGTGATCAGCGTGAATGCGCGAGCGAGCGAGATGATCGTCGACACGAGTGCGAGCGAGGCAGGCTCGACGGGAAGTCCCGCAACGAAGGACCGATCAATCTTCAGCGTGTCGACCGGCAACAGCGACAGGCGACTGAGCGATGAATAGCCCGTGCCGAAGTCGTCGATCGCGACGCCAACGCCGGCCGTGCGCAGGAGCGCGAGCTTGGCCATCGCGTCATCGGGATCCTGGAGGAGGCCCGATTCGGTGATCTCGAGGTCAAGGCCGCTGCGCCCGCGATTTGAGCGAGAGCCGATGCGCGCCAACACGCGTTCAGCGAAATCGTTCTGGCGCAGCTGCCAGGGCGATACGTTGACGGCGACGCGGACGGGGAGGCCGGCCTTGGCCCAGTCGCCGAGGTCCGCGAGCGCCTGCTCGATTACCCAGTCGCCGACCTCCGTGATGAGGTGCGTCGACTCGAGCACCGGCAGGAAATGCCCCGGCGCGATCAGCCCGCGTCCCGGCTCGTTCCACCTCAGCAGTGCCTCAAGCGCAACGATGCGGCCGCTGCCGATGTCGATCTGCGGCTGGTAGTGCAGCACGAATTGCTTCTCTTCGATCGCGACGCGCAGCCGCTGCTCGAGCGCGAGCCGCTCGTCCTGGCCGCGATGCATCTGCAACTTGTACGAGACGAAGCTCTCGCCCGCGGCCTTTGCGCTCTTGAGCGCCGCCTCGGCATTCTCGAGGAGCGACGACGGATTCCCGCCGTCATCCGGGAATCGTGCGATGCCGCAGCGTGTCGATACGCGGATCGTGTGGCCGTCGAACTCGAAGGGCTTGGTGAACAGCCGGGAGATGCGCTCGTGCAGCAACGAGAACGCCTGGTCCGGCGCGCCCAGGAGCGGCAGCACCAGAGCGAACGTGCCGCCGCCCAGGTTCGCGACACACTCGGCGTGATCGACCTGGCGCCGCAGCCGGTCAGCGACGCGCTGCAGGAGGCCGTCGCCGACGTGGCGTCCCACCGAATCGTTGATGAGCCCGAGTCGTTCGAGATCGAGCACCACGACAGCGGGCCTGGGCTCCGGCCCGACGCGGCGCGCGAGGCGCTGCTCCAGCCGCTCGCAGAACAGCGAGCGCTTCGCGAGTCCCGTCAGTGGATCGAAGTGGGAGAGGAAGTGGACCGCGTCCTGGCGTTCGAGGTACTGGAGCGCGAAGGACATGTTCGCGGACAGATCCTGGAGGAGCTGGAGTTCGCGCTCATCGAGGGCGCCCGCCTGGTCGGCGCCGAGCGCAAGCACGCCGACCACTGTGCGATCCACGAAGAGCGGCAGAGCCACGACCGCCTGCACGCTCGCGTCCGCGATCGCGCGCGTCGAGTCCGCGACGCTGGCGGCGCGGATGTCGCGCACGACGACGGGCTTGCCCTCGAGCGCGGCGCGCGCGGAGATCGTTAGCGTGGCCGGATCCTCGCCGCCGACCGGGAGCCAGGTGCCGAGCGTCAGCGGGCCGCGACCCGCCACCGCCGTGACCCGAAGACCCTGCCCGGGCTCGAGCAGGCTCACGGCGGCCGCGACGTAGCCACCGACGCTGACGGCGATGCGGCAGCTCTCCTCGAGGAGTTCCTCGCGGTTGCGCAGGCGTACGAGCGCCCCGTTGACGCCGCTCGCCATCTCGACTATCCGGGTCAGGTACTGGATGCGGCGGTGCTGCTCCTCGCGCTCGGTGACGTCGCGGCTCGCGCCGCGAAAGCCCGTGACCTCGCCGGCCGCGTCGATGACCGCGAGGACATTGGTCTCGAACCAGCGGCGCGAACCGTCGCGCGCCGCGAACTGCGTGAGGAAGCGTCCCGTGCGCCGGTCGCGGTCGAGCGCGGCGAGCTCGGCCTCGATTTGCCGGTACTGGCTCGCCGGCAGGAGATCGGTGAGCGGTGCGTTCAGCACGTCCGCGGTCTTGAAGCCGAGGGTCGCCTCGACCGCCGGACTCGAGAAGACGATGCGATGGCTGGCGTCTAGTTCCCAGATCCAGTCCTGCGAGGTACCGACGATGTCGCGCAGCTGCTGTGCAGCGCGCTGCTGCTCGCGGCGGATCTCGACCTCGCGCTGCGCGCGCTGCACCGCGGGCACAAGGCGCGCGAGGTTGCCCTTGAGAACGTAGTCCATGGCGCCGTGGCGCAGCGCCTGGATCGCGCCTTCCTCGCCGATCGTTCCCGACACGAACAGGAACGGCAGGTCCGGATCGATCGAGCGCACGCAGGCGAGGGCCGCCCAGCCGTCGAGGTGGGGCATGCTGAAGTCGGAGAGGACGACGTGCGGCTTGAACTCGCTGATCTGGGCGCGCAGGTCCGGCTCCGTCTCGACGCGGCGCCACTCGCACGGCAGGTTGTGGCGCGTGAACTGCCGCACGGCGAGCGCGACCTCGGTCGGCACGTCCTCGACAAACAGCAGGCGCATCGGCGCGGTCATGTTCAGGGCCCGGCCTCCGTGGTCCGGTTCATCAGCACCCAGTAGTAGCCGAGTCGCGCGACCTCGTCCGACAGGCGCGTGAAGTCGACGGGCTTGACGATGTAGCTGTTGACCCCGAGCGCATAGCTCTTGACCAGGTCCGTTTCCTCCGAGCTCGAGGTCAGCATCACGACCGGCAGCCCGCGCAGTCCCTCGGTGGCGCGGATCGCGCGCAGCACGTCGAGGCCGTCGACCTTCGGCATCTTGAGGTCGAGGAGCGCGAGGCGGGGGCGCAACGGGCGGTCGTTCTCGTAGGCGCCACGGCCGAGGAGCACATCAAGCGCTTCCTGGCCGTCCTTGACCCAGAGCAGGTTGTTGCCGATGTTGACCTTCCGCAGCGCGCGGAGCGTCACCTCAGCGTCGGTGGCGCTGTCCTCGGCGTAGAGGATGTCGACAGGCCGCAAGCCGTTCATTCGTCGGGTGCTCCGGGCAACGTGAAATAGAAGGTGGCGCCGCGGCCGGGCACGCTCTCGGCCCAGACGCGACCGCCGTGCCGCGTGATCACGCGATGCACGATCGCGAGACCGACGCCGGTGCCGGCGAATTCCTCCTGGCCGTGCAGGCGCTGAAAGACGCCGAAGAGCTTGTGAGCGTACTGCATGTCGAAGCCGGCGCCGTTGTCGCGGACGTAGTAGACGGTCTCATCGCCATCCTGCGATGCGCCGACCGTGATCTCCGGAGCCTCGACGCGACTCGAGTACTTGACGGCGTTGGCGAGCAGGTTGCTCCACACGTGCTGCAGGAGGACGGGGTCACCGAGCGCCGTCGGCAACGGGTTGACGGTGATCCGGGGCGCCGGTCCGCTCGTCTCGCCGAGGGCCTCGGGCCGGGCCGCGCCGACGAGGTGTTCCATGTCGACGATCACGCGCTTGAGCGCCTGGCGGCCGAGGCGCGAGAACGACAGCAGGTCGTCGATCAGCTGACCCATCCGCTGGCTGCCCGCGCGAATCGTGGTCAGGTAACGCTGTGCCTCCGGCTCGAGGCTCGGACCGTAGTCCTCGAGCAGCATCAGCGAGAAGCCATCGATCGCGCGCAGCGGCGCGCGCAGGTCGTGCGAGACGCTGTAGGAGAAGCTCTCGAGTTCCTTGTTGGCGCCCTCAAGCGCGGTCTTCTGATCCTCGAGGTGCTCGTTGAGCGCGCGGATGCGCTGCTCGTCGGCGACGCGCGCCGAGATGTCGGTCGAGATGCAGACGAGGAAGAGCGCGCGGCCGTCCGCGTCGCGCACCGCAATCTTCTGCGTGCGGAACACTGACGGCGCCGTGTGCAGCGAGGCGCGCTGGTTTACCGCGAGATCAAGGACGCCTGTCTGCTGCAAGGCGATGCGATCGGTTGCCTCGACAGCGGCGGCCTCCTCGGGCGCCAGCACGTCGTGCGCGGTACGGCCGATCAGCTCCTCGCGCGGCAGTCCGAACCACGCCTGCATCGCGCGGTTGAGGACCACGAAGCGCAGCGTCTTTGGGTCCTTGATCACGATCATGGCCGGCAGGTGCTCGAACACGGACTCGAGGAAGCGCTGCTGCGCCTCGAGCGAGGCGGCGAGCCGGCGCCTGGCATCGAGCTCGCGCCTGAGCCACCCGAGGCCGAGAGCAACGACGAGTACGACGAGCGCGATCAGTGCGCCGCCGATGACCAGTACGCGGTGGCGGCTTTCGACTTCGTTACGCTTGCGCTCGCCGAGCAGGCGCTCCTCCTCGCGGATGATGGCCGCCTGCTGGGCTTGCACGCGCTCGATGATCTTTTGTGAGCGCGCGACCTTGATGAGCTCGACCGCTTCCGCGAAACCCCCCGTCTGCCGCGCGACCAGGATGGAGTTCGCGACCGAAATCCTGAGCACCGTGAGGCGGTTGAGTTCGGCCACCTGCTGCTGCTGCAGCGGATTTTCGACGGTGAGCTCCTGGAGGTTGCGGAGGCTCGATTCCGCGTCCGAGAGGGCCTGCTCTCGCACGCGTAGCAAGGACTCATCACCGGAGAGCACGTAAGCCTGCACGGTCGTCGCGACCGCGGACATGCCCGTGGCCGCGCGGTCGACCTGGCGAATGACGTCGTAGGCGTGCGCTACCTGCCCGGCGAGCGCGGCTGAGCGCTCGAGCGCGCGGGCGCCGAGACCGGCGAGGACGAAGATGAGCGCGATCGCGCCGCACACGGCGACGATGACCACGTTCTCGGGTGACCAGCGGCGGGTCGGCTGCTCCGTCGATGGCAGAAACCAGGCCTCGGATAGTGCGCTCATGGTCCGCCGCGCGGCGTGGCGCCGGAATCGTGTGCCGCGGCCAATATGGCGCGCGCGGAGCTGTCATCGACGCTGCCGGGACGCAGCGTCGGTGAGGCCAGCAGCCGGCGATGCGCCATGCGCTTCGCGGCATGCGTGAGTATCGCCGTGACGTCGGGTGTGACGATGAACGGAAAGCTCGCCGGGGACGTCCAGGCGCCGGAGTGCCGGGGGCCGGACCAGGCTGCGCTCAGCGACTCCTTCGGGAAGTCGACGGCTTGTCCTGCGAGCGCATCGATCGGCAGCGATCGCTCGGTCGACCGCGCCAGCACCTGCTGCGCTGCGCGCTCAGCGTCCAGCCATCCGCGCACGACATCGGGATGATCACGGAGCAGGGCGGCCGTGGCGACCAGGAACGCGGCACTGGTCTCGCCGACCGAGTCGCCATCGACGAGCCGCACCGCGTTCGCGGTCCGGATCAGGTCCGAGGCGATCGGCTCCCAGACGGCGACGGCATCGACGCGGTGCTCCCGGAACGAGGTCGCGAGCACGTCGAACCCCTGGTCGAGCACGCGGGCGGGTTGCACGTTGCCCTGCTCGAGCACGTCGGCGAGAAAGAGGTCCGCGCAGCTGCCGCGCGGCACCGAGACGGTCCGGCCGTCGAGCCAATGGAGTGCTGCCTGCCGGGAACTGACGTCCGCACCGGCCTGCGCAAGGACGACGTTGCAAAGGCGTCGGCTCACCGACGACACCGCGATGATCCGGAAATCACCGCGCCCGGTGTCCTGCGAAACCACCAGCGTCGGCGCGAGGCCGAGATAGGCAAGGTCGACGTCTCCCTGGCGGAGCGCCGACATGAGCGCGCCGGCGCCCGTCATGCCGACCTTGAATTCGACACCGACGTCGCGGGGGAGCCGATCGGCGTGCAGGTGCTGCGCGCGCAGTACAGCTCCCGACCAGGCTTCGGCGAAATACGGCTGGTACCCGACCCGCAACGTGAATCGCTGTTCGGCCGGAGCGGGAGGTGCGGGGTCTGCGGTCGCGGGAGCCGCGCACGGCAGCGCGAGGCCGACGAGGAGCGCGGCCACGCTGCGAGGCCACCGGTGCGCCGGGACTGGGAAGTCGCTGATACGCCGTTCCATGGTGTGTATCAAAACCTTGTTCATCAATGCGTCAACTCGCCGGTTGCCGCCCGCCCCGTCGGGGTGCGGCGGAACCGGGGTCGGCGCCGTGCAGCAGCGTGCCCGGCTCCTGTGGGCTATCAGCGCGGTCCGTCGCTTCCCTACCGAGATCGCCCTAACCACAGAGATCTTGAGCGGAAATCTGCAGCAGGGAGA